>JALUTC010000001.1 GCA_027058345.1 archaeon
CTTTCAATACTACAAGTTTAGGTTTAAACTAAACTTGTAGTATTGAAAGTACTTATTCACAAACATCCCTAAAATTCTGTAGCCACGTTTGTTTAAACTAAACTTGTAGTATTGAAAGTATCGTTTCCTGCAATGCCTTACACTTTTCCTTCAGATATGTTTAAACTAAACTTGTAGTATTGAAAGTATGATATCAGTCGAACCTGTTGATTGTGATAATTATATAGTTTAAACTAAACTTGTAGTATTGAAAGGAACAGTTGCTGGAGCCTTTTCAGCTTCTTTAACAATTTGGTTTAAACTAAACTTGTAGTATTGAAAGTCGTATCCATACGGATGGTTTGGGTTCCAATGTGCTGTTATGTTTAAACTAAACTTGTAGTATTGAAAGATACAAACGTGATTTAATGTATGAGTATTATAACAATACGTTTAAACTAAACTTGTAGTATTGAAAGGAAAGTGAAGGAAGTGATAAGAAAATACGGTGAAAACGAGGCGAGTTTAAAATATATTTGTAGTATTGAAAGGCACAATAATAGTTTAGGATAAGTATTGAAGGCAAATTTAGATAATTAAATCTTTAATAACATTTTGTATTTTGTTTAAGTCATTTAATACTTGTTTTAATACATTATATAGCTTTTCTTTATCGTTACTATCTTCAAGAACTTTAATTTTAGGATTTAAGTCATTTATTTCTGAAAAGATAAATATTTGCTCAATTTTCCTATTTTTATTTAAGATTTCTCCATACCTAACATTTTTTATATTGTATAAATTTTCGAGGAAAAGCTTTGCAACAATTGACGGGCTGAATTTCACGTACCTTTTATCGTACTTGGAAATTATCATTAATCTCTTTGCTGAGTTTAAATTCGTATTATATGTATATTTCATTTCCCTTAATAGTTCTAAAAAATCTTTTGAATCAAATCTTTCTTTCTTAAAAATTCTAAATCTAAATCTCTTAAAATTATATCCAAGGATTGTTATCCCTTTCAAAGAATTTATTATATCATATAAATTTATTTTTATACATTCATCTTTCTCAGATATTTCGAACAGAGAGTTAAACATTGTAGAGATTGAAGAGTTTATTTTATCGAAGGAAGAGGGTAGGTTTATATTTTTGAACAAGTCATTATTTATTAAAAATGCTGCATCTGTGTATTTTATAAAGTTTTTAAATTCATTGTTGAAATTCCTTTTCACACTCAAATCATCCTCGTTGCTTGGGGTAATTAGTAGAGAGTATACCTTCATATCATATTCTTCCCTTATTTTCTTGCTTAAATAATAACCCGATGCTCCAGTACCTCCAAAAGAAGATATAATGAAACAGAAGTCGTATTCCTTTCTTATCCTTTCAAATATCTTATTCAAATCATTTCTCAAAGCTTTTATCGCATATTCTGGATTTCTGAGCGTTCCTCTTCCTGATAGTATATCCTTTCCAATAAGTATTTTATTCCTTCCCTTTCTTGACTTCAAAGATTCTATATCTGTATCTATTAATAATGGTTTATACTTTTTGAACAATTCTGCAATTCTACATCCAGCACCTCCCAATCCAATTATTAAGGGATTCATAATCTCTCTCTCTTTCTCTTAATAGCAATTAGGATTATAACTGTAACCAATAAAACTATAATTGGTATTAAATATTTGTATTTAAACTTTATCAAACCCTTAGCCCTTTCTATATATTTATTTGCCTCAAGTATTAAAAGCCTTGTCCTCTCATAATTTCCGTTATTGAAATTATTTACTATTTCTTCAAGCTTACTCCTTATTATATTTATATAGTCTCTTAACCTATCATTTCTCTTACCCTCAAGCTCCATCTTTTTATAAATTATATCGAGATTTGTTAACTCCTCTTCTATCTTGTTTATATCGTTTAATAATTTTCTCAAATCATTATTTGGTACAATTTTTACATACCTATAAAATTCCTGTTTTAAAGTTTTATTCTTATATATCGCTTTAACGATAACCCTTACTAATAATACATTTATTCCATTCAAAGCATCCTTAGCACTATCATATATCTTTATTCTAGGAGTTGCCCCAACTATTACTATCTTAATATTTTTAATCGTTCCAGGTAATACTTCCTCTACAATATTTGACTGATAACTCTTACCATTCAATCTAACTATTGGTTCCTTAATATTCGTCGTAATTGTTACGACATAATTCTCAGGAAGTATCTCGCTATATATCAATTCGAGATTAAATTCGGCCAAGATACTTTCTCCGTATAAATACTCGTTTTTATACTTTTCCTTATTTAATATAAATATTTCCTCGGAAAATCCTGTGAAAACAAGTAGAAATATAAATATGCTAAAGCTCCTCAATATTATACTTTTTAAATGTTTCATATATATTATTTTCCTTCTCTTCCTCAATCTTCTTCCTTGCCTCACTCGCAAGCTTTAAGAGTTCATCTATCCTTGGAATTCTCCTTATATTTGACAATAATGTTACACATGCAACCTGCTTAACACCAGGTTGCGGATAATCTCCAGCCCTAACCTCCTTTGTGTTCAACGTTTCTTCCAGCCATGACCTCGCACGTTCAATTCCAACTCTATCCAACTCTTCTGGAGGTCCTAGGAAAAGCATTAATGCTTTTTCTGCAGATTTATAATCGCAAGGTATTAATAACTTTCCCATAACACTTCTCTTTGCAACGGATAATATTCTACTTGCTCTACCTACCTGATAATCGTCCTTTCTGAATAATCTTGAAAGAAATCCTCGAGATTTAACCTTTTCTGCAGCATATCCTATGGTTGCAAGGCTTGCATATTTAGAATTTGTTCTTAACGTATTGAATATGTCGCTTGCATCTATAACCTTTTCTCCAATCATATTTCTCCTTCTTATTTCTCCAGCTCTACATAGCAAGCTTACCCTCTTAACAATTTCCATGTTTATCCTTTCGTATGCATCTCTCAAATTCTCTCCCGGTCTAATAAATGCATCATTATCAACCAATATTATTGCATCACAACTTTTTAGTAGTGATAATAAACTTCTAGCAGCATTATATGCAAAGAGAGCCCCTTCGCTCTTTGCAGGAAGGATGCCAATAGCAAATACAGGTTCATCATAAATCTCCTTTAATTTCGAAGCAATTACAGGTATTGAACCACTACCGGTACCTCCTCCTAAACCAGCGATAAGTATAAAAGCATCGATCGTTGATATATCCATCTTAGCAATCTTACCAAGTATTATATCTATCTCTCTCCTTGCAATTTCTGCTGCGAGTTGATTATTTGTACCAACACCATGACCTTTAACAAATGTTTCTCCAATGAGTAATCTATTATCTTTTGGAATATATTTTAAAGATAGCAAATCGGCTATCGCAGTATTTATAGCGATGGCCTCAAACGTATGAGGTACGGGGCTTTTTCTATCTTCCTTTATAAACAGGTCAGCTATTTTTCCACCTGCTTGACCAAGACCAATTATTAAAGCTTTCATATATTATTATATGTAAGGCATTCCATCCAAGTTATTGTTAACGATTGTTCTATGAGCATTTAACGTTCTAAATTCGATTATCGATGGATTATCTATTTTAAATTTTTTTATTCCATGTTCTCTATGATAAAATTCCATCTCATGTCTTCTAATTATTAAGAATGTTCTGTTAATATTTCTTACGTCAAATATCGAACTTAGATGAATGGAAAATGATTTGTACAAATTAATCCTATTATTTAAACTTATACCTGCAAATGTTATCCTATGATTTCCTATCGTTACTTCATATATAACTTCGTTCTCCCTTAACCATTTGGATACGATATTGAAGAGTTTTTCGTTTAAAAATTTTAGGAATGCATTGTAAAAATTATCGTCAAATTCTCTAATCATACTTTCGAGAAAGAGAACATTTGAATCATTTTTTAAACAATTAATTATATTAAAAACTATTGTATATATTAAATCTTTTAAATCATTGAATCTTTTCAAAAATCTAAGAACAATGTCCCCTTGAACTCTAATAGAATTATTATCTATACCAAGAAATCTCAACAACTTTTGTTTCGTCAATTTATCCAAAAAATTCTCGGACTCAAATTCTTTATTCCATGGTAATCTATGGCAGAAAAACTTTCCAGTAGAATCATCTATACCAATTATAAATAATCCGTGATATTTTCTTCCTGATGGTGTTACATATTCTGGATAAATCACTATATATTCATCTAGCAATTTAATCCTCGTATCTTTATGAGATATTTTTGCTCTAAGAAATCTTTCGTAATGATTTTCGAGACAATTCTCCAAGAAATATTTTTTTGCTTCAATATAATCCTTTCTGATTAAATCGTAAAGTTTTCTTACTTTCTCCTTCATTTCTAATCGCAGGTATTTATTTCACGATTTAAATTTATTTTAACAACCTTAAGCTCAGAGATATCCTTGAGTTTTATCTCTTTTTCTACCTTTTTACCAATAGCTACGCACTCTTTCATAATTATTAATTTTTTAATTATTAAATGAGATTTTTGATGAAAGCTAAACTCTTATTAAGTAAAGAGGTTGAAGAAAACGTACTATCTGAGATTATCAACAAAGGAAGAGATATTTTAACAAGGGGCGTGCCTAAAAAGGGGAAGCCTCCGGAAATAAAGGAGCTAAAATTATATAAAAATGTGATAGAAATTGCAATCGAATCCGATAAATATGTAAGGCCTCATGATGCAATTTTAAGGATTAGAAATTTTTTGGATAGAAATTTGGCAAGGTATAAATCTTCCGTTAGAGATATAATCGTAGACCATTATGAGGCAGAGGTAGAACTTCCTGAGAAACCCCAGTTCGATATTAAGCTTCCGTTTGTTGAAAGAATAGAATTTAAGGAAAACATTGCAAAAATAATCTTTAAGGATTTGGATGTCGAAGCCTTGGAAAAGAGATATGTTGATAGAATAATAAAGAGGCTTGAAGAGAAAATTCGTGAGAAAAAGATAACGGGAAAGGCAGAGTTTACAAAGATTGTTAAAAGGAGTGAGAGGAAGATTCATAAGTATGCTTTTAAACAAGACCCAACTCCAATACTCGAAAGAGAGAAATGGGTGATAAGATTCTCCAGGGGTGTTTGGATTATAATGCAGAGTTATGCAGCATTGATGAGAGCGATAGAGGAATTGATCATAGATAAAATTGCAAGACCACTTGGTTTCGAAGAAATAATCCTACCAAAAATTGTTCCTTTAGATGTTATGAAGAGAAAGGGGCAACTTGTTGGAATTCCGAACGAAATGTTCTATGTTTGCTCTCCAAAGAGTAGGGAGAAAGAAATATTTGAAGAATTTATAGATTATGTAAAGATTACTGACAAGATACCAAAGGAGAAGCTCATGAATCTATTAGATTTTCCAGAATATTGTTTGGCATATGCACAATGTGAACCATTTTATGAAATATTTTATAAAAAAATAATAGATTTGGATAAACTTCCTTTAAAATTTTACGATAGATATGGTCCAACATATAGGTATGAAGCGGGTGGTTTAAAGGGATTGGAGAGATTGACTGAATTTAAAAGGATAGAGTTTACATTTATAGGAAAGCCTGAAGATGTTATAAAGATAAGGAATGAATTGGTAGAAAAATCCATTGAAGTTATAGATAAGATATTTGACTTGGAATGGTCTCTCGAAGCAACGACCGCAGTATATTTAGAACATGCAGGATTGAAGGAGGAAGAATTTGCAGAATATGTTAGAACGTATGATATATCTGTAACACTACCATTCGAAACTCCTTCTAGACCTGAAAGGAAGCTTGAAATTGCAAGCTATCATGTTCACGAAGATTTTTACGCAAAGAACTTTAAATGGAAAGAGAAGAAGAACAGAAAGATATGGAGTGGATGTGCAGGTTTATCTCCAAGTAGATGGGCATATGTATTTATTGTAAGGTATGGATTGAATTATGATGATTGGCCAAAAGAGATTAAAAGGTATATAGGAGAGAAGCTTCCAAAATTTGATAAAGAAGTAATAGTTGGATGATTTAATTTAATTTTTTTAATTATGGTTAAGGCGAAGAAGAAATTAAAAAAATGGTATACAATACTTGCACCAAAACTTTTTAAAGAGCAACCAATTGGAGAAACGATATGCGATGCTGGAGAAGAGCAATATTTAATAGGTAGAACTGTAGAAGCTACGGTTGCAGATTTAACAGGAGATATAATGAAAATGCATATGAAACTAATATTTCAAATCTCCGATGTTAAAGGAGAGAATTGTTACACAGTATTTAAAGGATTTATGCTAACGAGGGATTATGTTAGAAGCTTAATAAGAAGGAAGACAACCAGGGTTGAAAGTATAAAGGATTACATAACAAAGGATGGCTGGCATATAAGAGTTAGGGCACTTGTAATATTGGATGGTAGAGCAAAAACTTCACAAGAAGAGGCAACGAGAAAGATTATGGAGGAAGTATTGGAAAGAAATATCAAAAATTTGACAATGGATGAACTGTTGCTCAAAATAATCGATTACAAATTGCAGGAAGAAATAGGAAAGGAAGTAAAGAAGATAAAGCCTCCTAAAAATGTTGAGATACGAAAAATAAAGGTATTGAAATTTGGTCCTGAAGTAAAATTTGGAACAGTTATTACCGAGGAAAAGAAGGAAGAAGCTGCTGCAAGAACGTAGTTAATTTAATAATTTTTTGAATGAAAGTATATCTTGAGACATATGGTTGTACAGCAAATCATGCGGATAGCGATATAATAAGATATTTTGTTAGTCGAAAGTATTCTCTAACAGATAATGAGGAAGAAGCCGATATTATAATTTTGAATTCATGTGGTGTTATAGACTTTACTGAAAGAAAGATTTTAAAGAGGGCAAGAAGATTAAAGGAGAGAGGCAAGTTTGTAATTATTACGGGATGCTTACCGAAAATAAATCCAAAATCTTG
>JALUTC010000002.1 GCA_027058345.1 archaeon
TTAATACCTATAAAGATATTCGTTCTTTTAATAATTTATAAGGTTTTGAACATACTTGAAACTAATGAGAAAAATTTTTGGTACATTGCAGTATTTATCCTTGGATTCTCTCCTGGATTTAGAGATTTATTTAAGGTAATGCTTTTAGGATAATATTTCACTTTCACCAGGTATATGTTTTAAAATCTCATCTAAAGAAATGCCTTCCTCTTCTATATTAATTCCTCTTTTGTTTAAGTATTCAAGAATTTTCTCTCTTATTTTCTCTGCTATGATTTTGGGTTTTTCTCTTCCTGGAATTATCTTAACATAATAATCCATGTTTTTACTTGCAGCTGTTTCTGGAGATGATAATATTTTAAATTCGGAATTTTTTACTTTAACACCTATACAAATTCTTAAAACACCTTTTCCATAATTTCTCTTTCCTTTAATTACGAATGCACCCGTTTTGACATATTCTCCATGAGGTGGAGATTTTGTTACCTGATTTGCATTTACCCAATAAACATCTACGTATGAAAATCCATCCTTCCATGCCCTTGAATAGGATGCAGCAAAATCCATTGCTTCCTTTATAGTCCTTTCTGGGACTGGCTTCCTTTCAGTTTTTATTATCACGCATGGCCCACCATAGTAATCTGCATGTACAAATATGTCATGATCTTCCATGTATTTCTTTACAATTATTTCATTTGTCCTTGCATCCCTCCCTGCTATTACAAGGAAGCCGTCGCTACTTATAAACCATCTGAATTTTTCGTACCATTCTCTCTTGACAATTCTTCTCTTTTTAGGAATTGCCTTCTGCAATTCTTCAAAATATTTTTTCTCCTTTTCCTTTCTCAATAATTTTATCTCTTCGTTTGTCTTTTTAATGAATTCGAGAGCAGATTTCATTTTTTCTCCAAACTTTTTTGCCTTTTCGTAAATTTCGTTTGCAATATCGTATATATTTTTTTCCAAGTCAATCTCGATTAATTCACCATCTATCTTTATTATGGCCTTCTTTTCCTTTATATCTTGAACTAGTCCTAGTATTTTATTTCGATTCTTATATTTATTTACGATTTCCAATGTTTCCTTTAAACCTTTAACCTTTAAGGATTTTAACAAGACTTTTCTCAATTCTTCAAGATCATAATACATTTCCATCAATCTATCTCCAATCCTTTTATATTTCTCCCTTTCTTTTGCATAATTTTTATAAGCTTCTACTTGTTTCTTTAGTCTTAAAATCATTTGGGAAATTTTTTCGTTGAAAAATTTTTCAAGATTTTCTTGAAATTGCATTATATCAACGTTCGTAAAATATTCATCGCATGCTTCGTAAAATCTTTCAAACTCTATATAGTCATATCCCTCGTAATTTCTCAACCTAATTGGTATTAAATCTATATAATTGTTTTCCTCCAATATTATTCTAGGCTTATCCTTTCCTATTGAATTTATCATCTCGTTGAATTCTCTAACAATTTCCCTAGCCAAATCTTCATTGACATTCTTCAAATTTTTATCTATCCCTAATCTAAATAAAATTTCTTCAGCATATAATTTTCCAAGTTGAAAATCTCCAGCAAGAACTTTCACAATTGGTTTTGTCTTTGATAATTCAACTATTAATTTTTCATTGATTTTTTCGTATTTTTTCTTTGGAAATTCATACGGCTTACCATTTTCTATAATTCTATCCCTTTCAACACACTCTCTATAGGCATATATTATGTTTAGGTTTGAATCTGTAAGAACGATATTTCCCTTTCCAAATACTTCAAATATTAAATAGTAATCGTTGAAGTTATGGATTTTAAAGACAACTATTCTATCAAAATCATGTTGATAAATATCTCTTATAAAACCTCCGGATAAATATTTTCTAAGAAGCATTGCAAAGCTTGTAGGTCTGTCTGGAACTTTTCTCGAATATTTGCTCAAGAATAATCTCTTTCCTAATTTGTATATGAATTCGTGCTTTCCCAAATCCTTTATATGAATCGTAAATTTAAAATCTTCATTGCTTAACTGATAAAACTTCTCCACTCTAGAACCAAGAACCATGTCTCTAATGTCTTTTATCAAAGCATATATATCGAAACTACTCATAACATCCTTGAACTTATACATTTAAATATCCTATATTTTAACATCTTTAGAACGAAGGTAAAAGTTATAAATTTCTTTATGAAACATCTTCAATTCAAAGCAGAATATTTGGACAAGTTATTATTAGGCATAAAGAAGTCTACCATAAGAGTAGGAAAGATGAATGTAAGTGTTGGAGATGAATTGTATGTACATTGCGGAGGGTATGTTATTGGTAGGATTAAGGTTACGAATATAATTCATAAAAAGGTATCAGAACTAACCGATGATGATGCGAGGAAGGATGGATTTATAAATTTAAGGCAATTGTTAAATCATTTGAAGAAACATTACCACAAATTGTCTCCGGATACAATTGTTACTATACTTGAATTTGAATGGTTGGAAATTTTTAAAAACAGAGTAACTTCAGAGGAATTTGCTTACAAAGGAATGGACGTTAAGGAAATAGTTAAAAAGGCTCTTGAAAAATATTCGAATAAATTTAATGAAAAAGAAAAGGCTTTGCTAAAACTTGTCCTTGAGGAAGGAAGTATAAGGAAAGCTGCTCAAAGACTTGGAAGCTTATCCAAGAGGAAAGTTATAAGAAAAGTTATTAGGAAGGCATTCGAAATAATTTCTTCAAATGAATCTTTAAGTTAATTTTATAAATAACATTATTTATGGCAGAAATTGGTGTTGAAAATTTGAAAAGGGAAGAATTTCTAGAGATTCTAAGAAAGTATAATCTAGAACCGGATAAATTGTATGAGATAGAAATAAAGACTAAGGATGGTTGGAGAAAATTTATCGTTGCTGAAATTGTTGGAGAAGTTGAAAATCTAGCATATTTTCTATCCTCTGAAATTAAAAAACCTTGTCTTGAAGGAGGAAGACACTTGATAAAAGGAGAGGTTTCTGCGGGAATTTGGAGACAAATGTTCAGAATCTATTATCCAGATGGTAGTTATGAAGATGTTGAAGCTTACATTTACGATAAGTTCCTCGATTTAAAATTACCTAGCGAATACGTTAAAAATCTTGAAGGATTTATAAAAATAGGAGGTTTTGATTTCAAAATACCTCTAAAAGAGGAAGATGTAGAATTCATTTACACGGTTATAGGTTCGGAAGGGATAAGAAAGCTTAGAAAAGCTATAGAAGCATATGGTTACGATAAAATACTGGAAGAAAAGGCTTATAAAATCTTAATCTTTGGACCAAAACCTAAGGTTGAAATCGACTTTGAAAGAGGTGTTGTTTTAAAATTGGTTGGGGAAGAATTTAAGATAGAGGATATAAAATATTACGTTGACGAATTAATAAGAGAAGGTAATCTTGAAGAGGCTCTAAATGTATTTAAGAAGTGTAAAGACGAGCATAAAAAGAATATTATTGAGTATATAGAAAGGAATTTAAAATTATACAAAGGTGTTAAGCTTGAAGATAAGGCAAAGCTTTACGAAGAATTTTTAAAAAAGATTGAAAAGTAAATTATTATGGCTAGAAGAACGAAAAAGCTTAAACAAGCAGCAAAATTTGGAGCAAGATATGGTCTTCGACCTAAGAGGAAGTGGTTAGAGATAGATAGGATTCAAAGACAAAAGCATATATGTCCTGTTTGTCAAAGGAAAGCTGTTAAAAGAGTATCTACTGCTATATGGCAATGTAGAAAATGTGGTGCAAAGTTTGCCGGCGGAGCATATGTTCCAGAGACAAAGAAAATGCAAGAAATACTTGCAAAATTTGAAAGATTACTAGAAGAGGAGAAGAAGATGAGGAAGGAGATGATGAAAAAGGAGGAAGAATGATGGAAAAGGAAGAAAAGCATCAGCCACTATATAAATGTTTTAGATGCGGTGCCGAATTAACTCTGGATAAAATTATAGAAGCAAAGTTTATATGTCCATTTTGTAGTGGAGAGGAAGGAATTTCAAGAATTTTTATAAAAGTGAGACCTAAAACTCCGAAAAGAGTTAAGGCGAGATGAAAATAGTATCGATAATTGGAACTGGTAGGAAGAGTGGTAAGACATATTTAATTGAAAGGTTGATAAAGGAATTGAGAAAGATTGGTATAAGGTTTGCCGTTGTAAAGAAAATACATAAGGAGAATTTTACAATAGATAAAGAGGGAAAAGATACATATAGATATGCATTGTCAGGTGCAAAAGATATCTTCATATTTTCAAGAAATGAAATAGTTCATATAAAAAAGACAGAAGACTTTGACAAAAAATATCTGTTAAATCTCTTAAAGAATTTGAAATACGATTTGGTTATAATTGAAGGGAATTTTGACTGCGAAAATAAAATAATTGTGATAAAGGACGAGAAAGTAGCCAAGGAAATTATTGAAAGGGATAAAAATGTAAGATTACTTGTATCAAAGAATTTATCGGAGATAAATGGAAGGAAGTGCCTCGATATAGATAAGGATTTTGAAAAAATTCTCGAATATATAATACATGATATTAAATAAGGAAGAAATAATTGAAAGAATTAATAAGCAATCGTTGATCGAAAACATTTCCAAAGAATCTATACAACCTGCAGGAGTTGATTTAAGATTGGACAAGATTTATCGAATAAAAAAATCCGGAGAATTATACATAAGTGGAAGAAAACCTCCAGAAGTCAAAGAAGAAGTTTCTAAAATTTATAAAATAAATCCAAATGAGTATTGCTTATGTTCAACAGTCGAAATTATAAACATGCCGAGAGATTTGGTTGGAATAATTCTTCCAAGATCCACATTATTTAGGATAGGATTAAGCCTTAGAACTGCTTTAATTGACCCAGGATATAAAGGGAGATTAATACTAGGATTAAAAAATGAAACGAGTCATGAAATAAAGCTTGAAAGATTTTCAAGAATATGTCAGGTCATATTTATTAAAACAAAGATTACGGAAGGTTATTCCGGACAATATCAAGGAGGTATTATTTAACCTTATAAAATATATATTCTGTTAACCTATTTAATATGTTTGAAACATAATCCAATTTTTTTCTTAAATCGTAACTTTTAAGCTCAAGTTTAAGCATGAACAAGTAAACATTTTCAATTATTTCCTTCGATTTTTTTGCAAATTCGACATTTCCTCTAATCATCTCTTCGACAGATTTTCTAAGAAGTTCGCCACAAAACTCTGCCAAACCGGCTACGTATGTTTGTTCATCAACATTTAAATCCTGATGCTTTGGTATTCTTCCATTTTTTAAATATTCGTAAAATATAATTGATTCGCAATATTCTTGCAAAGGTGTAGCAATCATGTTATGTAATTTATAATTATCTGCTATTGTCTTAATTTGCTTGACATATTCCTCAATCTCTTTCTTTATTCTTTCAGCATTATTATAATCGTTTCTAATCATCGAATAAATGATTTCCTTGGATAATCTATTTATTTTCAATCCTAACTCATGTAACTTATCCTTTACTTCTTCAATTTCCTTAAACCTTGATTTAACAGCATTGATGTAATTTTCCTCGAACATCTCAGCCGAGAGGTGGTTCATCATTAATCAGATGATTAGATATTCATCATATATGGACCCGCCGGGATTCGAACCCGGGACCTCCCGCCTGCCAAGCGGGCGTCCTGCCACTAGACCACGGGCCCTAAAATAATTAAAAAAGAATAACGTTAAAATTATTCGGCAAACATTTCCTCAAAGTATAATTCTGTAAAATAATTATTTTTTCTCAATATTTCATCCGCTTCCTTCAAGGTTTTTCCATCGATCATCCTCGCTATTTTATTATATTTATACACAACATTTGGATCGAAGAAGAATGTTATTACCGAGAAAGGTGTTAGAAAAACATTTCTTGTATTTCCCCTAATTTTATATGCACCAAATTTTCCCATTGCCGCTTCTATAACTAATCTAGAAGCCTCTGTTATTGTTCTATCGGCAATTTTCTTCATCAATTTTACATCTTCGTAATCTATTCCGATACATCCAAGAAATCCACCATCGCTAATTATTTTTGATACATTTCTAATTATTTCGTAAAATTTAAGTTCTCCATCATTTCCAATACCAATTACGCCAAGAATTGAATTTTCAATATTTTTCAAAACGCACAGCATTATGTTATCTGATAGGGGACTTCTTATACCCTTTTCATCTCCAAATGCTAAAACATCTCCACCAACATCGATACCAATCACTAAGTCTATTTTATACTTTTCAATGAAATATTTTAACGATTCGGTAACATCTTCAGAACCATTATTTATATCTATTAGTAAAACCTTTTCATTTAATATTTCAGAAACGATACTTTCCGTAAATCTTGTATTGTAATATGTTCTCGTATCTTTTGTTGCAAATGCAATACACTTATAAATATGCTCCTTATCAATTATCTCGTCAATCCTTCTAGGACCGGGTTTTGGATCTAAATCCTTTCTTTCCCAGGTTATCCCTGCCAATATAGTTTCGATACCAAATCTTTTCAGAAAGTTTCTTGTTGGTATTGTTCCTATTATATCTCCACCTCCTCCTATACCTATTAGCAATGCTCTTTTTTTATTCTTTATTAAATCCAGTATTTTCATATTTATCTCTAAAAATTCTCCTCTTTTCCAATTGAAGTACATCCTGCATATATCTTTTGGTTTTATCCACCTTCCTTATTCTAATTTCGAGACCAGTCTTAAATATTATCCTATTATCATTTCTAACAGCGTCCAATTTTTCATTCAATATATTCTCAAGTTCATATATAAGTTCATCCTTTATTCCTTCATACTTGAAATTTTTATTCTCCCTAATTAATTTCACACCAGAAATATATATTATAATATATATGTATCCATCTTTATCCATTATTACCATTCTGCTTGGATTTGCCTTTATTTCACTTATA
>JALUTC010000003.1 GCA_027058345.1 archaeon
CAATTAGGATTTATTTATAGCAAAATTTTAACCTTTTTAAGATATTTTTATAATTTTATGAAAGCAATTTCATACATTATTATAATTACATTAATGGTTATAATTTCAATAGGAACTATTGCTATTTATTATGCATGGTATTCTCCATTAGAGAAAGGAGCATTGTCTGGAAGTTCTTCTCAAACAGCGGTAACGCTTCAATCATCGTTAGCAAGGATAGAAATTGTTGAAATAAAAAAGTTTATATGTGATGATGGACATGTTGGTGTTAGAATAACGGTAAGAAATCTCGATGGAAATATAAGAATAGGAGTTACAAATGAAAATCCATACGTTAATGTTTCAATGTGTAGCCCAAAAATTTCTTCTTGCATAGATAGGTCGGAAAAATGTAATAAAACTCTTAATGCTACCACATGTTTTAACAAATATATAAATTGCTTGAATAGCTGCCAATCCTCTCTCAATAATTGTATAAATAACTGCGAGACACTCTTCGATAAATGTATAGATAACTGTTATAATTCTGCTATTAATTGTCTCAACAATTGTATAAATGTATGCGGATTTAACATAGAATGTCTAATTAATTGTATTAAGAATTGTTTCAAAAATTTCATCTCCTGCATAGATACATGTATCAACAATCTCAACTTATGTATAAATACATGTAACAACAATTATAATCTTTGTATAAATAAATGCAAAAATGAATATAATATGTGTCTGAAAAAATCTACCGGATGCTCATTCGACAGGAAAACAGACATAAGTGATACTCTCAAACCATTTGAAGTTACGAGATTAAGAATATGTACAATGAGTGGGCAAATGAATAAACTTAGATTCTTCAATGCTAATAACAATGCAACAATAATGTATTACTATCTAATACCATAAATATATTTAATAATATAAATGAATGTACTTTTCCAACATTTTCTTTAATAGCTTTCCCTCATGTGTCAAATGTATCCTATTACCAACAATTTGTATATATCCTAACCTATTCAAATCCTCTATAATCATAGGATGTATAAACTTTTCGCTAAATGCTTCCTTAATTAATATCGTGAATAATCTAATTGGAATTACAGGTATCTCAATTACCTCAAACCTATTCAACGGTGGAAAGAAGATACTTTCAACATCCTTTCTCAACTTACCACTCTCATCCTTAATATTTCCACTTAAAATGTCTTCCTTTAACCTCTCAAATTCAATATTTATCGACTTTATATCCGGCATTATTACATGATATGCTCTTGCTCCAAGTAAACATGCAGAAATATATGCTGCAATTGTTACATTTTTTCTTCCACCTGCTAAATTAAAATACGTATCTTTATCAGCCTTTTCAATTATTTTCTCAATCACTTCGTAAAAATCTTCATATCTAATGGCATCGCTGAACCTAAGCTTTATTATATATCAATTTCATTTTTTAAAAATTTATATTTTAATTCAAGAATTTCTCTCGTTCTGTTACTCAATGTAATTACGTCTTCCTCGGATGTTGTTAGAAGAAATATCTTATCAATTTTCACTCTGCAATTGATTATATATTCAATAAACTCGGTTGCAATCATCGGAGAATATCCCATAGTACATAATACTTTAACCATATTTCTCACACACTATTTTGATTTTTTGATTTAAATACTCTTAATTTTTATTCACGATTAAATCTTTACGGATAAAATAGGGAGGGAATGCTATTGCTAAAGATAACCGTTCTTGTTGATAATACCGTTTTAAAACCTAGAGGATTAAAGGGAGAACATTGTCTAAGCATATTAATAGAAAAGGATAACAAAAAGATACTCTTTGATACTGGACAAAGCGATATTCTAATAGAAAATGCAAATAAACTCGGTATAGATTTAGATTTCGATGCAATTGT
Source organism: archaeon (assembly GCA_027058345.1). GTDB lineage: Archaea > Hydrothermarchaeota > Hydrothermarchaeia > JALTZZ01 > JALUTC01 > JALUTC01. The sequence continues at coordinate 1,904 of JALUTC010000003.1, forward strand.
TATAAGTCATGGACATTACGATCATACCGGAGGCCTTAAAAAGGTTTTGGAAATTTCAAGCACAAAAGTATTTATACATAAGGAAGCATTTAGAAATAGATATGCTGAAGAACCGTTCAAGGGTTTTATAGGAATTCCGTTTAAAAAAAGGTCATAGAAAATCTTGGCGATGTTGAATACATTAACGGTGCGAGAA
>JALUTC010000004.1 GCA_027058345.1 archaeon
ATTGGATAAAGCAGAAGATAACTGGAGTTTATGTTTTCTCTCCAAGTAAAAAAATGCTCGAAATTGATACAGAAAGGATTGGTAAAATAGGTTACATTATTGAGAGACAGCAATTCGAAAAGAGATTAGCTGAAGTGGCGATAAGATATGGTGCAAAATTAATGCTTAAGACAAATGTATACGATTTGATATTGGAAAATGGTTACGTTAAAGGCATCGTTGCAAATTATTTCGATGAAGAAATTAAGATAAGGTCGAAAATCGTGGTTGCAGCAGATGGTGTTGATTCAAAGATACCAAGAATTGTTGGAATAAATACCGCTCTAAATCCATACGAATTTGCATCAAGCTTCCAATATGAGATGGCTAATGTAAAATTGTATAATCCAAATTACATCGAAATTTATTTCTCGAGCAAATATGCACCTGGTGGATACGTGTGGATTTTTCCAAAAGGTAAAGATGTTGCAAACGTAGGTTTAGGTGTAAGAAATGCAGAAAAATCTGCCAAATATTATCTGGATTTGTTCATAAAGGATAATATTGAAAGGTTTAAGAATTCATCACCAATCGAAATAAATGCCGGTGTTGTTCCAGTAACTAAACCGATAGATAAATTGGTATACAATGGGTTAATAATAATAGGAGATTCTGCAAGAATGGCTCATCCATTACATGGTGGAGGAATTGGTATAAGTTTAGAAGCTGCAACAATAGCTGCCGAAATTGTTTCAAAGGCAATAAAGCATGAGGACTTTTCGGAGAAATTTCTGAAAGAATTTGAGAGAAAATGGTACGAAATTAGAGGAAAAGAGTTGTTAAAAGCTTATAAATTCAGGAGATTTCTTGAGAGATTAAGCGATGAACATTTAGATATATTGGCAGATATCTTCATAGATAATCCCAATTTAATAATAGATATAACGCATGGTAAGAAATTTGAAGCATTTTTAAAGATATTGACTAGGAAAGCACCGAAATTGTTAAAACTTGCAACTGCTATACTAAAAATTTAAATCTTATAATTCTCAAAGTTTTTATTTAGGAATTCTATCAATTTCTCTAAGTCCTTTTTATAGATTAATCCACCAGCTGCTTCTGGATGACCTCCCCCTCGTATTCCATAGATTTTTGAAAACTCTTCCATAGCAGTTCCGACGTCAATTATTCTACTTCTCAACGATATTTTTAGAATGTTATTATTCCTCTTAAAAATCCTTTCTATAAGGCTTGAATCTTTAGGAGAATAAACGAGTATAACTTTATCTTTGAAGAAAGATTTTAAGAAGCTTGCTGGTAATGATGATGTATGTTTTGATTTTGCAACAACAACTTTCTCATTTATCTCGGTATTTTTACATGTATGATATATTTCCTCAAATGTCTTCTTCTTGTTTTCAATTATCCTTTTTATTATCCTCTTATCTTTAAATATTTCCAAGGGATTTTCTACGAGCTTTTCTGCGACGTATTCTATGAAGAATTTCCAATCATCTTTATAAAAGCTTGTAACCAAATCTATTAATAGGAAAAAATTATACGTAGGTCTACCATTATACATAAGTTCGGGATATTCTTCTTCAAAATCTTTCAACGAATCATTATCATCCAACATATAATCTAGAAAGCTTCCTATTATAGCAAGGAGGGAATATTTTTTAAATTCATCTCCAAATATTCTCTTTCCTATTTTGTAGGAAATGGATGCACAACTTATAACTGGGTTATATTCAAGAGCTCTTATATCAAAATATATCATATTTTTTGGAACATCTTCTGGAACCATTCTCTTGTGGTGATCTATATATATAAATGTTTTTCTTTCATTTTTTTTTGCCACATCTATTAATAAGTCATCGTCAAATGGCGTATCTATAAGAATGCATGCATCATACTTTTCCTCGTAACATTTTGAAAGATTCTCTGGTAGTAATTCTCCATGCCTTATAGGATTTGTTTCAACCTCCTTATTAAGCTTTTTAAGCAATATCCTTACTATTGCAGCTCCAGTAAGTCCATCTCCGTCAGAGTCAGATATTATTAAGAACCTTTCGTTTTTCTTGAACACTTCTATTATTCTTTCAATCATAAATTAAAATTAAAAATTTGTTGATAAAATTTTAAGATAATAATAGTGATGACCGGTGGCCATATTGCTGAGATATGATGATTTCGAGGCATGCTGATAAAAAAGGGCCCGTGGTCTAGCCAGGTTAGGACGTCTCCCTGACACGGAGAAGGTCCCCGGTTCAAATCCGGGCGGGCCCATTATTTTAAAATATGAAAAGGATAATGATATATCCTGAATATATTGATTCGAGAAGAAGCAGGAGTGAAGGTAGAAAGATAAGGAAAGAGTATTGTATAGATAACCCTAAGATTGAAGAAATATATGAGGCGGCAAAATTATTAGGTTTAAATCCGGAAATACAGAGAGATAAAAAATATCCGAGAAACTGGTTTTACAGTAAAGGTAGGGTCATCGTTGATAAGGTAAAGTCAAAGTTGGAAATATTAAAGGATATTGCGTTGAAGATTAAAGATATGAGAAATATGGGATGAATGTTGTGAAGGAATTTAAGGAATTATTGGTTGCAATATTGGATAGGAATCCCTTTTATTATAGGATTATTAAGAGTTTAAGGGTTATCTTTGTAAATACTTATGAAAGAATAGCATCGGTTGATAATAAGTTTAGACTATATCTAACGAGAAAATTTTTCGAACTAAACGAAATTAGTAGACTCAAAGTTTTGGAACATGAAATTCTACATTTAATATTCAAACATCCAATGAGAATAGATAAGCTTTCAAATCTTTACAATGTGGATAGAAAAATTATAAATCTTATTGCTGATGCTATCATAAATTATAAAATCTCCTTAGACATTGTCAGGGATGTAAATGGTAGGAGTTATAAACCTATAAATTTTAACATACTGGTAAAAATGTTCAAACAACTAAAGAGATATAAAAATCATTTATATAAGATGTGTCTCGAAGAAATTGTGCAAAAAATTCAAAGCGATTTTGAAATATATTCAACTGGTGAAGAGGTTGAGCAACCTGAAGAAAGTAAATTAAGTATAAGAAGTGATTTGCAAAAGTACTTGGATTTAAATGAAATTCATGAAGAAAGTTTACCAAATAAGATTGTATTGCAAGAAGGTTCGCTTGGAAATGATGAAGAGGAAATGGAAGAAAACTTTAACACAATTGTCAAGGAAAGCCTATCCTTCCTGGATGATAAGGTCTTGGCACTTGAAATCGAAGAGATGTACAGGAAAGGGTTAGATTGGAAGAGTTATTTAAAATATTTTGTTCATAGCACATTAAGACCATATGCAAGATTGGCAACATGGTCAAAGTTGAATAGAATCCTTCCATGGATAGTACCTGGCAAGAGGAGTTTTGAGAAGAAAAATGTATTGGTTGGGATTGATTCAAGTGCTTCCATATCAGATTATGACCTAAAAATATTTATAAAACAATTATATGATATAATTAGATATTCAACGATAATTTTATATTATTGGGATACAGATGTTTACGGCCCTATGATATTAAAGAATTACATGGATGTAAAGCAAAAGGCAGAAAAGGTTAAGGGAAGAGGAGGTACGAGAATAACTCCATTTTTAAATGTAGCCAAAAGGCACGATTTTGAATGCATGATAATAATGTCGGATTGTTTATGGGAAGAGAGAGATGATGTTGTTGAAAGTCTCTTACCAAATAAATCCGTTCTCATATTGACTTTAAAAAGGGTGCCAGAAATTAGGAGAGGAAATGTAAAGATAATTAAAATATGAAGGAAGAAGATAGAACATATAAGATATTGGAGAGGAAGCTTTACGAAATATTGAATAGTGGTGCACCTGTGACAAGGATTTACTTTTACGATTTAATCAAAATGGAAAATCCTAGAATAAAATTAAGGGATGGTAGTGAGGTTGAAATAGATAAGGAAGAATTAGAACTCATTAGAAAATACTTGCCAGAAAACTATTTAAGAATCTTGAGAATTCCAATAATAATCGAGGTTAATCCCGAAGCATATGGCAGCGGTGTTTATAAAATATCAGGAGTTGCTGAATGCCTTTTAATATCGAAAATTTTAAATAAGGAATTGATAAAAAAGGACGAGTTGTTTATTTATAGATATGAACTTAGGAAGATTCGTAAGATTCTTCCAACTACAACGCAATACATTTTTGTTTTATAAAATAATATTTCTATCTTTAATACTAATATTTCTTTCATACTGTTTGGAAAAGCAACAAGTATATGTGTTAAAGGTTATTGATGGAGATACAATATTAACGAATATAGGAAAGGTGAGATTACTTGGAATAAATGCTCCAGAAAGATATCAGCCGTGTTATGAAGAGTCAAAAGATTATCTGAAAAATATCTTAGAAAATAAAAACGTAACATTAGAGTTTGATAAATATAAGAGGGATCGTTTTGGAAGATATCTTGCATGGGTATGGTTGAACAATACACTTATAAATCTATTATTGGTTAAGGAAGGATATGCAAAATCGTATATTTATGGATATGAAAAATATGCAAGAGATATTATTAAAGCAGAAATATATGCATACAAAAATTCCAAGGGTTGTTTATGGAAAAAATCAAAATATTTTGGCTGCTTAGAAGTTTTAAGATTCGAATGGAATCCTGAAGGCGATGATGAGAAAAATTTGAATAAAGAAATTGTTGAACTGATAAATACATGTGATAAAATATATATAAAAAATTGGTATGTGTTTGATGAAGCCAATAATGTGTTAATCCTTAATGATATTATATTAAATAGGGGAGATAAAATCATAATACATTCTGGATGTGGTATAAATGATAAGCAAAACATTTATTGGTGTTCTAATGTTCCAATATGGAATAATAATGGAGATACATTATATATATACGATTCGGATGGAAATTTAGTGTTGAGATATTCTTATAGGAATGTATTCTGAATATCTTATAAAAAAATATAAGGCTCTTTTTGGTGAAAATTTCAGAGAATTAATCGAAGCAAATATACCTAAAAGTATTCGAGTAAATACCTTAAAAATTTCTGTGGAAGATTTTTTAAACAAAATTAAAGAAAAGATTTTACTGAAAAAGATTGAATATACAAAATATGGATTTTATGTAATTCATTCCAAATATTCAATAGGAGCAACCGTCGAATACTTACTTGGATATTATGCAATACAAGATCCAGCATCGATGTATGCTGTAGAGGAATTGGATCCAAAGCAAAATGACTTAGTATTAGATATGGCTTCAGCGCCAGGAATGAAAACTAGTTATATTTCACAGCTCATGAACAATAAAGGTTGTATAATTGCATTCGAAATAAATAGAAATAGGATGAAATCTTTAAGAAGCAATTTGACAAGACTTGGATGCAAAAATGTTATACTAATTAGAGATGATGCAAAAAATGCTAAAAAATTAAATCTTGAATTTGATAAAATATTGCTCGACGCTCCATGTACAGGCACTGGAACCTTGAACAAGAATCCAGAAGCAAGGTTTAAAGATGAAAAAGATGTTTTATATTGTACAAAAATTCAAAGGGAATTGTTGAGAACTGCGATAGAAATTTGTAAGAGTGGAGGAAGGATAATTTATTCAACCTGCAGCTTATTACCTGAGGAGAATGAATTTATAATAAATGAGTTCCTTGAAAAATATGATATAAAATTGGAGAGGATAAATTTTGGAGATGAAGCTTTTGTAAAGCCTTATGGTATTGAATTATGCGATGAAATAAGGAAATGCAAAAGATTTTACCCTGGAAAGCATTTATCTCAAGGATTCTTCATTGCAAAAATAAAGGTCTTATAAAATTAAGTAAGTTATATGAAAATAGATTTTATAATAACATCTGATAGAACCATGATCACAAACCATCACGGAAAGATGTTTCTAGGATTTATGACAACATCTCCACCAATAGGTCTTCCAGAATTTGTTTGGAATTGGATTGCTTGTCCAAAAATTGAAACAGACAAGTATGGTAGACCAAAGCAGGCACCGTATGGTTTGAGAAAGATAGAGGCAGCACTTCAAGATGCTGGTTTCAATGCATATATAATAGATCCGGATCATATCATAAAGTATGTTAATGATGCAAAAGCAATATTCATAGGACATCACGATTACTTCGCAATGGCAGCCCCTAGTTGTGAATGGCATATGATTTTAGGTAGAGAGCCTACAAATTTCAAATCGTTTAAAAACTTCATGGAATCGAAGGCGATGAAAATTGCAAGAGAAAGGGGTGCTAAAATAATAATTGGAGGTCCTGGAGCATGGCAATGGTTGTATAATCCAGAATATATAAAAAAATGGAACATAACAACAATTGTTGAAGGAGAGGGTGAAAAGATTATAGTTGAGATTGCAAAAAGGATTAAAAATAATGAGGAATTGCCAAGATATATATTTGTTGGAAAGGATTTAACACCAAGATTGGATGAAATTCCAACAATTAAAGCTGCTTCGGTGAATGGATTAATAGAAATAATGAGGGGGTGTCCTAGAAGATGTAAATTCTGTCCTGTAACTTTAAGACCAATAAGATATTATACATATGACATGATCGAAAAGGAGCTTAAGGTTAATAGAGATAATGGAATCGTTGAAGGTATTTTACATTCCGAAGATGTTTTATTATATGGTGCTAGAGGTGTTGAGATAAATCCCGATAAGGTTATAAAATTGCATATAATTGCAAAATCATATTATAAAGTTGTTGGTTGGTCTCATACAAGCTTTGCATCGGTATTATATGCGGAAGAGAAGTATAGGCTTATTAGCAAGCTTTCCGAAATATTATACGATGATCATCAAACATTCTTAGGCGTCGAAATTGGATTAGAAACTGGTTCCATTGAGCTTGCAAAAAGGATAATGCC
>JALUTC010000005.1 GCA_027058345.1 archaeon
TAAAAGGGAAAACATTGCAATTCTTTTTGCACATTCATTAGATGCAATTAGTTCATTCATAGGGATACATTTTTACAATTTCTCTGAGGAACATATACTTGCAGAATATCTTATAAAAATTTCAGGAACTCCTGCTATATTAATACCAATAAAACTTATAGCGATATCAATCATCATACATGTAATAGATAAGAGTTTTATAAAGGGAGAGATTTCGGAACTATTTTACAAAATATTGAAGTTCACAATATTCATAATTGGATTTGGTCCTGGTTTAAGGAATTCTTTACTCATAACTTTGGTTTAAATTAAATTTTATTTATAATAAATATGAAAGGTTTTAAAATAGATGACGTCGAGATAAATTGGTTAGGACATGCAAGCTTCCTCATAAAATATAAAGGTTTAAATATATATATAGACCCATACGAATTACCATCAGAAATGGAAAAGGCGGATATAATATTGGCGACGCACGATCACTTCGACCATTGTTCCGAAAAAGATATAAACATGCTTACAAAGGAGGATACAATAATAATTTCTCCAATACAATGCGCCCAGAAGTTTAAAAATTCTAAACCAATAAAGGAAGGAGAAGAGATTGAAGTAAAAGGTATAAAGATAAAAGCTGTACCTGCTTATAATGTAAACAAACCATTCCATCCAAGAGGATTTGGTGTAGGATTTTTGATCACGCTTGGAAACGTAACAATATATCATGCAGGAGATACCGATCATATACCAGAGATGAAAGATTTAAAACCTACAGTTGCTCTGCTACCAATTGGTGGAAAATATACGATGAACTATGAAGAAGCAGTAAATGCAACGCTAGATATAAAACCAAAAATTGTTGTTCCAATGCATTGCGACAAATTACCTGAAACAATAACGGATCCAAATAAATTTAAGGAATTGTTAGAAAGTAAGACGAAAGACATTGAGGTAAAGATTTTGAAATGATCGAAGAAGTGGAGATAAATGGTAAGAGAATAAAGCTCAAGGATAATTATTTAATAAACTTTGAAGACTGGGATATAAATGTAATGAAATTCATTGCTGAAAGAGAAAATATAAAGGTAGATGACGAATTAATAGAACTAGCATTATATGTAAGGAAGAGATATAAGGAAGGGAAATCTGTGAGTAGAGCTACGATAGAATTTTATTTAAAAAAGTATAAGGATTTAAAAACAATTGCAAAAAAAATAAAGGAGAAATTTCCAAATGGTTATAAACAGATATATAAGATAGCTGGAATATATCCAGAAGGTTGTGGATGTACATGATCGTAGCAATAATATCAGACTCTCACGACAATGTTCCAGCAATAGAAAGGTTTATAAAAGAAATAGAAAAGTATAATGTATCGGCATTAATTCATGCGGGAGATATAATTGCACCATTTTCTCTTAAATTATTTGGAAGGATAAACTTAGAAAAATATTTTGTATTTGGAAATAACGATGGTGAGAGAAAAGTTCTAAAAGAAGTTGCTGAAAATCAAGGTATCAAACTGGAAGATGTTTTGGAATTAGAATTAAATAAAAAGAAGATAATTGTATATCATGGAACAATAAATTGCTTCCTGGAAAGTCTTGTAAAAAGTAATTTGTACGATGTCGTAATATATGGACATACACATAAACGGGAAGTAAGAAAGGAAGGGAAAACGTTGATAATAAATCCTGGAGAACTTTGCGGATACTTAACTGGTAAGAAAACATTTGCATTGTTGGATTTAAATAAGATGTCCGTAGATATATACGAAATTTGATCGCAATAATTCCGAAAAGTATTGCAAATAAAGGTATAAAGTTTCAATTCCTTGGCCTAATCGATGAATGTAAAAAATGTAGCTTAAATAATGTTTGCAAAAATTTAATCAAAAATAAAATATATTTTGTTAAGAGTATAAAGGATAGGACGTTTAATTGCAAAATATCAGGGGATGCTATTGCTTGTGAGGTTGAAGAATCTTCGTTTGAAACAATAATCGATAAGAGGAAAGCTATTGAGGGTGCATCGATTAAGATAAAAAAGGAAATTTGTAAGGAATTCAATTGCAAATATTTCTCATATTGCAACAATA
>JALUTC010000006.1 GCA_027058345.1 archaeon
CTCTCCTTTGTACGAGAATAATTTTATCAGCCTATAGGGTATTTCTTCAGGAAACGCCGCTATCCCTCTTTCCAATCTATTGTTAACAGGCAAGACATTTGTAATCTGCCATACATTAAGATACCACTTTTCTTTTTGATATTCTTCAATATCAATTTTTGATTCTTCTTTTATATCCTTTGGAATGCTTTTATAATCAAATTCACCATTTTGAAATATTAATATAGACTCTTGCAGATTATCAGGGTAATAATACATAGGATATGGATGTTGAAGTAAAACACCACTTCGCCTGCTTATACGTATATATCCTTCAGGTTTAACCCAAACTATTCTTTCCCTATATTTAAATCCTTCCTCAATAAAGATTTTAGTAATGTCCGCAACTACAGGGTATTTATTTCCTTTGATCAAGGTATCATCAACAACAAAAGCTGCTATTCTTCCCTTATCTAATACGCGCTTTAATTCCTTAGCTACATTTCTTATTAAGGTTAAAAATTCGTTATAGTTTCTAAATAAATCGGGATAGTCAAAAGGAGCATTGAAATATGGAGGGGAAGTTACAACCAGATGGATGCTATTATCCTCCAACTCTTTCATATTTTGGGCATCACCGAAAACTATCATGTTTTTTCTCATAGTTATCAACTCCTAAATGAAATTGCATTGCTAATTTTAAATTTCTCTTCCAAGACGACAGCTGGCATTTCATTTAACTTATTCATGTAGGCATTATTTTGTATATACCTAAAAATTATAAGTATGCGCGGCAGATTTCGCAAATTTATTTCTATGGTAGTTTGAGAGAGAATTGTACATCTGTCCTTCCATCCTTTGCTGCCCTTGATATGAATTAGTCCTCTCTTTGGATCAATATCTTCAAGCCTGAACTTTGCCACATCTCCAACTCTTAACCCCACTGAATATATGAACATTAATATTGCTTTATGTTTAATGTTGGAAGATGCATTTAAAATTTTATGAACTTCTTCTGTATCCAACACCACAAGCAGCTTTTTATCCTTCTTTGGATGTTCTACCTAGTAAGTGAACCTTTTATTTAAAATCTGTCCATAAAAGAAGTTCAAAGCATTTATGATAATGTTCAAAGTAGAAATTGAGACTTTTTTGCATCTTACCATATAGTAAAGATATTTTTTGATATCCTCATTTTTTATTTCCTCTGGTTTTTTACCAGCAAATAATAGAAAATCCCGGTTATATCCTATGTAAGACTTAATTGTCCTTCTGGAATACTTTCTTATTGAAAGTTCCCTCTGTAAAGGTATCAAATAAAAATAAAGAAAATAAAAATAAAGATCAACGCCAAGGCTTTCCCCGAAAAGATTCCGAAGTTTTTCTATTAAACTTTCAATAGAAGGAACCCCCAAATATTTTCCACTTGAATTCCTTCTTTCCCCAGAAATTGTCTTTACTTTCCTAATAAATTCTTGATTATGGGGAAGGCAGTTTATCACCTTGTTATTTCCCCCAAAATCCATCTTCACAGTGGATATTTTGCTTTTCCTTGCCATTTTATAAAGAGTTGATTTTCCTATTTTTAAATATTTCGCGGTTTCCCCAAGTATCATTATTAATCCATAATAGGTTCAACTCCTTTTGTACCTGCTGGAGTTTATCATCTTTTAACATCACATAATAATATATGACAAAGAAAAACAAAAAATCAAGTTCCTTTTCAAAAATTTTCCTTTTTCAGGACGGGTGTGAGTGTGAGCCCCTCCTTTATTAATATAGCATAAGAGAAAGAAAGAGTTTTATTTTCCATGCCTTTTCTATTGTGCGGGTGAGTCGGAAGAACACCTTGAATGAGTTTGAAACAGCCATCAAAATGGCCCTCCATGTTAATACAATTATGGTAACCTTTAATTGGCAATCTTCAAATTGATTTTAAATTTAATTCCCTAAAAATTTTTCTTCAGCTTACTTATCTCTCCCCGAGATAAATTTCCAAAAGAGGATCTGTAAATTCATAAACACCTCTTGATATCCTTCTTAGGTAGCCGTAATTTACAAGGGTGTTGAGAGTACGGCTTATTATTTGGTCCTTTATA
>JALUTC010000007.1 GCA_027058345.1 archaeon
GAATGATGCACTTATAGCAGCGACATGCAAACATTATGGGATTAGGAAGATAGCGACGTTCGACGAAGATTTTAAAAGAGTAAATTTTCTCAAGGTAATAAATCCTTCAAAGCTATGAAAATGTTAATCTTCATTACGGATATGAAAGTAATCAGAGCAACTTACAAAAACGGTATTTTTCAAACTACTCTCTCTTTTCAATTTCCCTCCTTTTAGTTTATTCGCAAGTTTTTTATCCAATAATCAGGAACTTCGATTTGAATAATTTTACCCATAATTTTCTAAACAATTTTCACTTTTAGTTTGGAAACCCTGGCTATATCTAAGAAGTCTTTGTCCTTCGTTAATAGTTCTTCGTTCCTGTTTATACAAATCGATGCAATTAATAAGTCAGGAACGGATTTTGGTTTTCCTATTATTCTCAATTTTCGCTGAATTTTAATAGCTAAAACTTGATCCTCAGGTCTTATTGTGTATACCGTTCCGTAGAATTTAGCGTAGCTTAATATGGGAGGAAACTCCATTGCTGTAATTATTGTAATGTTTTCGTGTATTTCTTCTTTGGCTTTAAATCTTTCAATCACAATGTTTGTATCAATAATCATTTTATTCTTTCCTTAGCCTTTTTTCTGAGCTCTTTTAGAATTTCCTCTTCATCTTCTAATATAACGTCCTTTTCTCCAACAAGTAGGTTGAGCAAATCCTTTGAAATCTCTCCTTCTACCATTTTCTCATAAGATACTTTATTTATTATCTCCTTGGTTATAGTTTCCTTTAATTTTGGATTTTTTTCTAAAACTTCTACGACTTCTTCTGGAACTTCGATTTGAATAATTTTACCCATAATTTTCTAAACAATTTTCACTTTTAGTTTGGAAACCCTGGCTATATCTAAGAAGTCTTTGTCCTTTAGCAAATCCGCAAGCGATTTAGCTTTACCTAATTTTATAAACATATTTTAGATATTATGAGCCAATATGAAATCCTGAATGTCTGAAAATAAAATTTTACCATAAAATTTCTTGTAATATACTATTTTTGGATACTCTACAAAAGTAACAACAGTTATATCTTCCTTAATCTCCTCTCTTCTTTTAACTCTTTCAACGATTACGCTTGTATCTAATATAACCATTTCACTCTATCTTTTTCTCTTTTTCTCAATTTTTCTACGTTTTCAACTTCAAGATCTTCAGTTAAATCTTCTGATTTTATATTTGATATTTTTCTCATTTCTTTAAATGATATCTCCTCTGTAATAATGAAAATTGCTTGAACTATTGCTTTCCTGAGTTTTTCTTCGTCCACCCAATCAGGAACTTCTATTCGAATTATTTTACCCATATCCTTATTTTATTTATGCTTGTATATAAATTACAGGGAATATTAAAAAGGGGACAAGCAGGGTGAAATAATTGTAAATATTCCTCACCAACCTTTTTATAACGGCAAACCTGCCAATAAGATGAATGGTCGTAATAGGATTAAAACTAAGCCATTAAATTTACTCCCAGTCTTCACTGGAACGGATGTCAGATGTCTTTTTCGCTTTTCTTTTAATTCCTTTGGAATTAGAATTTTAAATTCTTTATCTGGAAAAATTCCATAACTCTTCTAAATTTATATTAACGAAGGATATCAATACATCTCTATATCTTTTCATGATAAAATTTGTATCCTTTGTGATAATTACAATTACCTCAAATAAAAGCGTAAACAACTAATTTCATCCTTATTTTCCCTCTTCATCTTTAGTAATAATTGATGTTTCAAAGGCTTCTGTAGTCAATACAAAGGCTAAACTTTATAACTAGAGTATCTCTCTAAATCAGAGACAAAAGGAAGAGGAAATTTAGAACCATTATATAAGATTTGAGAAAGATAAATATAATTATACATATCTGTTAACAACTAGAACAGGACACTTGGCATTAGCTATAACCTTTTCAGTAACGCTACCAACCAATACTCTCTCAATGCCGGATAATCCTCTAGAACCCATTACTATTAAATCAGCTTTAATTTCTTCAGCAAGTTTTAAAATTTCATTGCTAGGAATCCCTTTTCTGAATACAACATCAACTTTAACTCCATGCTTTTCTCCCAAATCCTTCACTTGAAATAATATCTTTTTTGCTTCATTCTCTAACACTTTATCTGCATTTTTAAACAATGCTCTAAATAATCCAAATTCACCCCTAACATTTATAACATATATCGCTGTAAGCTTTGCATTGCATTCCTTCGCCAATTTTATCGCATATCTAACTGCTGATTGGCTATATTCCGAACCATCTGTTGCTACGAGTATATTCTTAAACATTCTTTACACCTCTATAATTTCTTTATGTATAATACCTTTCCTTGCAAATGATATTACCGATTTCAATATCACTGAAACTGCAACCATGCAAACACCGAATAATATTAGGAAGCTTGCCTTCTTTAACAAATCTATCATTTCACCTGTTAATTGTATATATCCGAGATTATTTAGATATACAGGAACTGCAACAGCTCTACTTATAATCGCTGCTAATATTACAAACATAAGTATAAATTTTGCTCTCCTTTGTGATAAAATTTCTGTTGCAATTGCTCCCAGTTGAACACCTATCAATGATCCCAGATATAGTAGCATGACAATTCTTAAATCTACGAATCCTCCCAATGCATATAACGTTGCACCTAAAGCACCTGATGCTATCGCTAGTGTTAATTCTGTTCCTGCAGCTATCCTAGTTGATAAACCAAGTATATAAATCATTGCTGGAACGCCAAAGAACCCTCCTACTCCTATTGTTCCTGCAAGAAATCCCGTTAAAAATGCAATGAAGAAAGGATACCAGAAAGATGTTCTTATATTGGATACATTGTAATGCAAAACTGGTGGTATTTTAGGTAATTTATCTATTAATGCTTTTCTTGGAACTTTTTTAGCAGTCTCTTTTCTCCTTAAATCCCTAATTATTATTGCAACCAGGGCGCTTAAGATTATAATGAATACGAAGCTTATATATAAATTCGAACCTGCTTTTCCGAATAATTTAAATATAGTTTCCTGAATATATACGGCAAGCTTTACACCCAGAAGCAATCCGGGTACCATTGTTATTGCGAGTTTTTTATCAACATGACCTAACTCTCCGTGAACCTTTGAACCTATAACTGCCTTTCCAAATTTATGCGTTATATTACTAGCAACCGCCACTATACCAGGTATTCCTAGATTCATCATTCCTGGTGTCATTACAAATGCTCCGCCACTTCCTAAAAATCCGGACAATGTTCCCCCTATAAATCCGAGGAGAATTATTCCAAGAGCAATTTCCAAATTTATATTAACGGTCAATTTTTCTCCAGCAATTCCCGTAGGTAATGATTCAATCATATTTTTCACACTCCTAATGTTTTGGTACAATTCCCAAATATTTTAGTAAGGAAGATATTGCAAATCCATATATAAATACGATCCACAAAATGATTACCAATAGAATAGGTACACTCAATACTCCTTTGTACAACAATTTTTCATAAATCATGTTGTAATTTGTAAATATATATGAATATGTTATTAACGTTAAAAATCCTGCAAATCCAGCATTAACGAGATATTCTCGTTCTAATCTTTTTTCAATCTTAGGTAATTCTCTATATATTTCTTCCATTAAATATTCGTAGGTATTTATTAAATGTATACTGTAAGAACCATTGATATATAGTTGACAATCACTAACAATTATATCTACATCAATATTTTTCTTACCTTTAATTTCTTCAGATATCTGGGACAAATAATTATATGTTTGATTAGTTATATGTTTTAAAATACTCTCTTTAAGACCATTCCATCTCTCTCTAAGAATTCTTGAACCATATTCTTCAAAATAATCCCTATCAATTATACAGCATAAAATTATTCTTGAACATTTCCTGTCATTTATAATTTTATTTATCTCATGCTTAATCTTTTGTATATCATGAAAACCCTGTGGACATGATTCCTTTTCTTCACGAGAATATCTTAAAATTGAGCATCTAATTATTCTTTCAATATCAGGAGAATTAATTATAATTATGCAACCTCTACCCTCAGTAATATTGTATCACCTCCACAAGAATTAATAACATTAAAGAAAAAATTAAAAAATTTTAATATTAAAATTTTTAAATATCTCGTATTGTATTTTATTCTTTAAAAATATATTTATTTATACTTTTTTATATCACCATTATCTTATATCCTTCCACCTCGCTTAGGAATGTTGCTACACCGACAACATCATCGAATATGTCAACCAAATCTTCCTTCTTTATGCCCATTAAATCCATTATCATAGAACATGCATATATCTTTAGATTTCCTGTTGCCTTTGCATTTCTTAACATATCCACTATATTTTCCTTCGATTTTTCCAAAATAGCCTTACCTGCCTCTCCTTCTGTGACAAACTTTCCTTTTTCTAAATTTTCCTTTTTGAATGCTAATAATGCATTCATAGATACGAATATCTTAACATCCATTCCATATTGCGCTGCCATTGCTCCAATTATTGCACCGGCAGCAAGCTTTTCAACACTACCAGAAAGTAAAACAATAGCCAATTTTTCCGTCATATTATAAAGTAAAAAAAATTTACGTAAAAATTCTTTACTTTATCTCTTCTTTAAGCTTTAGAATTTCTTTAACGAATTCTTCGATTCTATCCATTGCTATCTTTAACTTTTTCATGTCATTTGCATAAGAAATCCTTATATTATATTTATAATCTTCGCCAAACGCATTTCCTGGAACGACTGCAACCCTCTTTTCAAATAATAATCTTTCGGAAAATTTCTCCGATTCAATCCCTATACTCCTTATGCTTGGAAATATGTAAAATGCACCATCCGGTAATATTGCTTTCAATCCCATTTCGTTCAACCTTTTATATACATAATTTCTCCTAGCTTTATATTCTGGAAGAATTTTCCTTAATATTTTCTCCTCATTTCTTAAAGCTTCTATCGCTGCATATTGAGATATTGTTGGTGCACATAACATTGAATACTGATGAATCTTTAGCATATTCCTTAACAATTCTTCATCACAACATATATATCCAATTCTGAACCCCGTCATTGAATATGCCTTTGAAAATCCATTGAGATAAATAACCTTCTCCTTTATATACTTTGCAATTGTTATATGCTTTCTATCATATGTTAATTTATCATATATTTCATCTGAAATTATATATAAGTTGAACTCATTTGCTATATCTGCGATTTCTTTTAATTCATTCTTGCTAAAGCTCATTCCTGTTGGATTGTTTGGATAATTCAATATTATTGCTTTTGTTTTATTACTAATCTTCCTTTTCAATTCGTCCAAATCTATTTTGAAGGAATTTTCCTCACTCGTTTTTAAAACAACAGGTCTTCCATAAGATAAGATTGTTAAAGGTTTATATGCTACGTAACATGGTTCTATAATTATTACTTCATCTCCCGGATTTAATATTGTTCTTAAAGCTAAATCTAAACCTTGACTAACTCCACATGTTACAAGTATCTCCCTTTCAGGATCGTAATATATTTTTTGATTCTTAACAATATTTCTAGAAATCTCCTCCCTTAATTCTAACAATCCCTGATTTGATGTATATCTCGTAGCTCCCTTTTCTATGCAATATATTGCTTCTTCTCTTATATTCCAGTCGACTTGAAAATCTGGCTCACCTACACCTAAAGAAATTACATCTCCAAATCTTTCTATTATATCGAAGAATCTTCTAATACCAGAAGGTTCTATTTTAGATAGTAATTTATTCATAGAGATATCTTCAACCTATAATCCTTTTCTTCTTCAAAAAATATTTCACCATTTTCCTTATATTTTTTCAATATGAAATGTGTTACCGTACTTTTAACACCATCCAATGTTGCGAGCTTATTTGATACAAAACTTGCAATTTCTTTCAAGCTCTTTCCTTCGACAATTATTTCCAAGTCATATTCTCCAGAAATGAGATAAACTGCTCTAACCTCATTGAACCTTGCAATTCTCTCAGCCACCTTATCATATCCCCTCCCCCTCTCTGGTGAAACCTTAACCTTTATAAGTGCGTAAACCCTATCTATTCCAATTTTTTCCCAATTTATTATGTACTTCTTTTTTATAATCCCCTTGCTCTCAAGCTCTTTAAGTTTATTTTCTATCTCCTTCTTGTCCTTATTAAGAATTTTTGACAAGTCTTCTGGACATATATCTGGATTTGATTCCAAAATTTGTAACAATTCATCTTCCATAAATTAGATAATAATAGTATTTTCCTTTAAAGTATTTCCTTCCTAGATATTTATGAAGCATATGATAATGGATTATCATTTTCAACCTTTGCATGCTTATATTATATCCAAGGTTTAAGAGTCTTTTATACAATTCTTTCATCGTCACTTCCTCACCAGGATTTATTACTCCAAGAATTTTCTTAACGATTTCCTTGCATTTCATGTTCTTTCTTACAACTTACAACGTTAAAAAATATTATCCTGAAATTTCAAGTTTATTTTTGTTTAAAATCGATGATTTTCAGTTATTTTTTTAAAAAGACGTTAAAATGACTTTAAATTCAAATTTTTTGAGAATGTTATCGAAAATATTGAAAAAGAGCGGTGGGCTGGAGTAACCCCCCTTCTGTTTAAGGCCCATTTGTCTAAGCGTTCACCCGCCTCGCGCGGGGAGGCTCATAGGCGGGTGACTTGCACGCCCGGGACGGCCGTTTCACCTTGCCACGGGGTTCCTCACATGTTATGATCATCGACATCCTCCCGTGGCAGTTCCGTTTCTGTGCCGTTG
>JALUTC010000008.1 GCA_027058345.1 archaeon
AGGTCACCCACCAGGTCCTCCTCCGCGTGGATCACCGAGTGGGGGACCGGTGCATAGGGGACAGTACCACTTTGCTCGTGCACATGAGATACGAGGATCAGATCTATTCTGTCTAAGAAGTTTAATATATATCCTTTAAATGTTCTATCTGCTTTTTTATCTTCATTTATGTTTGCTAAATATTCAAACAATTCTAAGAAATCTCCGTATTCGTAATCTTCTTTATGATCGTTAGCTATAAATATTTTTGCAGATATCGCAGGTTCTCTTAGCATTGATGCATATGCTTTATCATACGTAAAGAACCCTTCTGATAAAGTATCCGCTATAGATTGTAATAATGTTTGATCTGATGTCTTATCTATCTCATCATATACTATCATAGTACCATGAGCCGCTCTTTCTATTCCTAGATATATTTTTCTTCTATTAGCTGCAACAGCAGTTGTAGCAGTAACACCTGCTGTAGAAGCCCTTTTCATGTTGACATATGATAATATTCCTAATTTTGGATTTGCATTTAATAATACTGTTAATGATATTGATGTCTTACCAGTACCTGGTTTACCTATAAAGAATGTTGCTAGTGGAGCTGGAGGTTTACCGTATTCTTTTTCATCTGCATCTAAATACTCTGTTAAATTTGCAGCTATTCTCTTTTTGGTTTGAGAGAATGCAGTAAGTATTGCAGCTACTTCTGCATGCTCTGTATAATGCAAATCTTCAAACATGTCTAAGAACTTGTTTAATATATACCATGTTGGTTTTTTAGATAAATCCTTTACTTCTTTTTTTAGTTCTTCAGGTATATGTTCTGTTTTTAACAAAGGGGCATAACCAATTGCTAATAATAAATTAGATTTCTTGCTTGGTTGCAATTCTTTTGGTATTTGGATTACTAATAGCTCCATAAATGTTGCCATAGTTCCCAAATAATCTTTTATGAAATAGAATAAATCATATGGGATGAAAACTTGATATATTTCTTCACTATCCTTTAGTGCAATTTCAGCTATTACACCATCTATAACATATTCTTCAACATTTGTTATTGGTTCTCCACAGAAAGGACATCTACTCATTCCTGTATCTCTATGCTTTGGAACTATTACGACATGTTTTCCAGATGCACATTTATACATATTACCAAGCAATAACCTTTGATTAGTTTGAATTGTTAATGGTATCCCTTCAAGAAGGAAAGTTTTATCTAATTTGTTCCTCCTAGTAGTGCTAGTTTTTAAATATGCATCATATGTAGCGCTCTCTTTTGGAATTATCCAAAACGAATATTTTACTTCAGGTATTTTTCCCCCTTTTCTTTTATATATCTCAATATGATTTTCATAGAATAGCATAACATAATCCCACCACATACTATTCCAAATTCTAGTGATTTCTCTTGCACTAGCATTATTATCTAGTGCTTCTAAATATTCTTTGACTTTTTTGAATGCCTGATTCATAGCTTCATAATAAACAGATATTGCTACAGAAGTTCCTCTTAACCAATTTATTATCGGATCTTCTAAGTCTATTTCTCCTCCAAAAGCATACAAGAACTGCAAAGCATCATTTATACCATGCCTTGCTTCTTTTATAACATCCCAAGATGTATAATTTGGATTCTCTAATTTTCTTAATCTATATAAAGAACCAGTTCTTGCAGCATGTTTATCTAATCTTAACATCAAAGACTTTCTATATACAACTCCCCAGGTTTTTAGTTTAAATGGTGCTTTACTTTCTTTCCTTAATATATAGTCTTCTGTTAAGAAGAAATCTAGCAAACTATCAACACCTAACCTTTTAACTATTTCTGGCAATGTTTTATTTAATTCTAAGAAATATACATTCCAAGCATCCATTACGAAAGCTTCCCAACTTAGTTTACTTTTAAAATATGACATGTCATCCCATGAATATATTTTATATAATTCTTTTTCATCTATTATTCCTTCTTTAGCTAATTCTTTTTTGGTTTCCTTTTCTTCTTCATCTGTAAAAGCTTTTTGTAAAGATATTTCTTGTCCTGATAATTCTTTATATAATTTATTGAATAT
>JALUTC010000009.1 GCA_027058345.1 archaeon
ATTTATAAACGTTAAACATATTCCTCCTAAAATTATCCCCAATACTAATATCAAATATCTAATCATATTATGTAAAGAAAACTTTACATTTTTTAAATTTTAAAAAATTATGATTTTAAAATATTTTTTAGCATGTTTTTTATTAATGATATGTCTTTATTTTCTATGAATCCTCTTGCTATATCTTTTCTTCCTCCTCCCTTTCCTCCAAGTTTATTCGTTATCTCTTTTAAGAATTTTCCAGCATCAATTTTATATCCCATGATTACGATGTCATGAGGTTTCTTTGAATTTATCAACACAATAACTCTATTCTTGTCTTCCTTCAATAATCTGCTCGCTATCTTTGTCATCTCTTCCATGTTGGAATCGATTTCTTCAACAAGAACTTTCGCATCGTTTATCTCAAAGAATTTTTCTTTCAACAATTCAACTTTTAATTTAATTATTTCGTCGATTAACCTTTCCCTATCTTTTTTAATCTTATTATATTCTTCGTAGAACTTTTTAAAAGCATCCAATGCTTGTTCTGGTTTAACGTTTAAATCCTTTGATATTTCTTCCAATATTTTGCTTCTATTATTTAGGATTTGTATTGCTCTCTCTCCGGCGACGAATTCAAACCTTATAACTGAGTCGGATATTTTTTTAACATCTAATATCTTAATTATACCTGCTTCTCCAGTATATTTCAAATGCGTTCCTCCACATGCTTCTATATCAAAATCTCCTATCTTAACAATTCTCAAATACTTTCCTGGAACAAATCCTCCCTGATATATTCTAAAACCATACTTCCTTTCAGCAATATCTCTTCTTAGAATTATGCTCTCAACTTTTATATTTTTCTTTATAATGTCGTTAGCTATCTTCTCAATTTCTTCTATCTGCTCTTTCTTAGGGATTTCGTAATGCGTTATATCCAACCTTGCCTTGTCAACATCTTTCTCAGCACCAGCTTGCCATACGTGATTTCCAAGAACAATTCTACAAGCACCGTTTAAGATATGTGTAGCGGTATGATGAATCGACAATTGTATCCTTCTATCAGAATCTATCTTACATTTAACGATGTCTCCCTCTTTGAAAGTTACTCTATCAACTTCATGTATGATAACGTTGTCTTCTTTAAATACATTTATAACTCTTGATTCATTTATATATCCAGTATCATGTTTCTGACCTCCCCCAGTTGGATAAAATGCTGTTTTATCTAATATAACATATTTGTTATCAATTATCTTTAAAACCTTTGCCTCAAATTCCAATAATTTATAATCATCGTAGTACAAGATTTCTGTCTCTTTAACATTTTCTGTAAGTATTTTCCTTCTTTCGACTTTTTTCTCCTCCTTTTTACTAGTTAATCTGCTATAGAAATCTTTAGGAATCTCTACCTTTAAATGTTCTCTAATCATTTCGGGACTTATACCATAAGATTCATATAATAAAACCATTGTATCTGTATCGATTTTCTTCTTCTTAAATTTCTTTAGAATTTTTAAAACGTTTCTTCTCGTTTCCTCATACTTTTTTACCTCATGATTTACTATTTCAAAAATTTCTTCCAAATTTTCTTCAAGCTCGGGATATTGTTTCTTTAAATATCTTGCATGTAGCTCGAACAATTTATTGAAGTCGAACTCAAATCCAAACCTTTTCATCAAATCTAAACTTCTTCTCAATATAACCCTTAGATAATATCCAGGACCTGTATTGCTTGGCAAGGCTCCGTCGTTAATTGCAAATAAAAGGCTTCTAGTATGATCCGCTATACTATATATGGCAAATAATGGTTCCAATTCATTTCTCAACGTTTCCTTTCCAATTCCTATTATTCTTGAAACATTTTCAAATGCAGAATCGTAATCGAGTATTGTCTCAATATCTAGCATCGATGCATAAGGAAGGAATTTTTTAAGTAAATCTTCATTTCTTTTATAACCTGTCTCCCTTAAAATATAATCTATAACATTTCCAAAAACGACATCATAACTCGTTTTATCAGGATTTAATAACCATGCAGGTCTCTCTTGACCCATTCCCATATCGAGAACCTTTATCCTAAGATCTCTTATGTCAGAATTAACTATTTCATATTGCATATATACTTGATTTCCTATTTCTAAACCTCTTACAAAGAATTCCATACTAGGACCAAGGTTTCCACCACCAATCCAAACATCTTCGTGAAATACAATTTCTTCCTTTGGTATTCTCATACCTTCCGTTAACCAGATGTATATATGTCTTAGGTATTCATTTATATCATACTTTTCCTTTTCGAATGCATGTTGTCCTATCATAACAAATCCAGTATAATGTCTTCCCGTAATTCCAACATTTTCTATATCGTTAAATCTCAAACAGAATTGGGGGACGACTAATGGATTTGCTGGAGGTTCTACTTCACCTCTTACACAATGTGGTTGGAAATCATAGATTGATGCTTGAACAAAGAAGACATCATCTCTCCATCTTGCAACAACAGGATATCTATTTATTGGTGTATATCCAAGACGTTTGAATATCTCTGAAAATTTTTCCCAAACCTCTATATATTCCATTCTCACATTTGTTACTGGATTATCTATGAATTCATATCTTCCAATACAGTTTGCATCTCCACAGACCTCTCTTTTATAGAAGCTCCAAAAATATGTGCCACACTTCCTACATTTATATCTTTTAAAACCTATTTCATTGAGAAATTCTACAGGATAAAATCTTTTATAATTCTTACTTGCATATTCTTTAAATTTTCTTTTTAATTCCTTTTCTTCCATAAACAAATCAAAAATTTTTAGAATTTATATTTATGATAAATAAGATAAAGAAGAAGGTTTTAAATTTTGAGGAAATTGATTACGATGAGGCCGAATATATTTTTAATTTAAAGGATAGATTGAAGATAAAGGAAATAATGAGGCTTGCAAAAAGGGTTAAGGAAAAACGTTCGAAAAGAGTTGCATTCTTTTTCACGGGTGATAAATTTCCAACAATATCAATTACGGGAAGCTCTTGCAAATTGATGTGCAAACATTGCATGAGAAATATGTTGAAACCATTACACAAGGCAATTACTGAAGAAGAATTGTATAATTTATGCAAGGAATTTTATGAAAGAAATGTCTTAGGCATATTATTAACAGGTGGATGTGAATATGATGCAACTGTTCCAATATATAAATATTCAAACGTTATAAAGAGAGTCAAGAAAGAATTTAAATACCTCGTCGTCGCACATACAGGATTGGTAGATTACGATAAGGCGAAACTTCTCGTCGAATCAGGTCTCGATGGTATTAGCTTAGATGTAACTGCAATGGAAGAGGTAACATCAGAAGTTTACGGAATAAAAATATCGAGAGAAAGTTATAGAAAGACGCTTAAGAATTTTGAAATTGCAGGAATTAAATATTCATCTCCACATGTAACAACCGGATTATATTATGGTAAGTTAAGCCATGAATTGGAATCATTGAAATTAATAAAAGAAACGATAAAACCAACATCCGTAGTCATAACAGCTTTAATGCCTCTGAAAAATACTCCAATGGAAAATTGTTTCGTAGATGTTTATGACGTTGCAAAAGTTATAACAATTGCAAGATTAATGTTTCCTGATATAGAAATAAAGCTTGGATGTGCACATTCCAAAGGTATTGATAGATATAAGATAGAGAAGCTTGCATTGGAAGCAGGTGTTGATGCAATAGCAATTCCTACGAATAAAATATTGGAAGAATATAAGGGAGATGTGATACAAAATACCTGTTGCTTGTTGCCAATCTTTGGTGATAATTATGGTAGAAAAGATAAGGGTTAGTGTTGGAACATTGCACGTTATTGGTTTGAGAAAAATTAGGAACTTTAATGTTAAGATGAGTGTAGCATATTTATTAACGTATGTAAATTCAAGATGTACGCAGAACTGTCTATTTTGTGCTCATGCAAGAGAATCCAAGGCAGATTTAGATAGAGTTGCTCGAGCTTATTATCCGGCGTACGATTTCGAAATTGTTTTTAAACATTTAAAAAAAGCCGTTGAAGATGGAAAGATTAAAAGAATATGCTTACAAACTATAAATCATCCGAAGGTTTTCAGAGAGATATATGATTTACTTAACGAATTGTCAAAGCTTAACGTTCCAATAACTGTCTCGAGACATCCTGCTAGTTATGATGAACTTAGAGAATTAAAGAAGTACAATGTTGATAGGATAGTAATTCCTTTAGATGCTGCAAGTGAGAGAGTTTTCGATGCAATCAAAGGTAAAAGTGTTGGAAATTCATACACATGGGAGGAGCATTGGAATGGTTTGAAAAGAGCTGTAGAGGTATTTGGAAAGTGGAATGTCGGAACACATATAATAATTGGTCTGGGAGAAACCGAGGAAGAAGCTGTAAATACTATGTTTAAATTAAATAAGATGGGAGTTGAAATAGGATTATTTGCATACGTTAAAATTCCTGGAACAAAATTACAACTTGATAAGCCAGATATAAATAGTTACAGAAGAATACAGCTTGCACATTATCTAATAAAAAATGGTTACGATTTAAGTGCGTTTGAATTTAAAAATGGAAGAATTGTTCGATACAATATAGATAAGAAGATTCTCGAGGAAATAATATTATCGGGAAAGCCTTTCCTAGCAACGGGTTGTCCAAATTGTAATAGACCTTATTCTACTGAAAGCCCTTCAGGTCCTCTATATAATTATCCCGAAATTCCTCCTAAAGAACATCTTCGAGATATTCTCAAAAATTTACTTCGTTAATTTATTTTTTTAATATAGATGCCGGGGTAGCTTAGCTGGCAGAGCGCCGCGCTCATAACGCGGAGGTCGTGGGTTCAAATCCCACCCCCGGCATATATAAATTAATATAAAAATTTATAATAAAATATGTTGGATGAAGATTCTATAAAAAGGTATTCGAGACAAATAATCATACCAGAAATTGGAGAAGAGGGTCAGGTAAAACTTTTCAATTCAAGCGTTTTAGTAATTGGAGCGGGCGGTTTAGGAAGTGCTGCGATTCAATATCTAGCAGGTGCGGGTGTTGGAAGAATAGGAATTGTGGATGGAGATGTTGTAGATATTTCAAACTTACATAGACAGCAAATTCATGCAGGAAAATTGGGAAAAAATAAAGCAATATCAGCCAGAGAATTCGTTAAAAAATTAAATCCTAGAATTTCAGTCGATGTTTATGCTTTTAACATAAATCCTTATAACATACGAGATATTATAAGAAAATATGATGTAATACTGGATTGTACGGACAATTTCTGTTCAAAATTTTTAATAAACGATGCATGCGTATTAGAAAGGAAACCGTTGGTTTTAGCTTCGGTCTTAAGATTTGAGGGACAAATTATAACGATTATTCCAGGAGAAACTGCCTGTTACAGATGTTTATTTAAGAGAGCACCATCCTCAGAAACATTATCTGCAAGGGTTTCAGGAATTATAGGAACGGTTCCTGGTGTGTTTGGTGTTTTGCAAGCGATGGAAGCAATAAAAATAATTTTAGGATATAAGAATGAATTGTTAACGAATACATTATTATATATAGATTTGTTGAACATGGAATTTTTAAAGGTGAAAGTGAGGAAGGATGAAAATTGTCCAATTTGTAGTGGGAGGGTGAAGGAAATAATACCTGAAAAATATCGTGGAAGTTGTGAATTATAAACTTTTAATATTCAATTAATTTAAATTTTCTTACGTCCTTTAGTATATATGGTATTTGCAATTTTCATACATAGATTAGATATTGATAGAGAAATCTTCGATAGATTAGAGTTTAATGATATGAGAATAATATTGGTACAAGATGGAGTGTATCATGCACTTTTGGAAGATTCACCAGTATTTAAAAAAAATGCAAAGGTATATGCATTAGAAGAGGATTTATATGCAAGAGGGCTTAAGAAGGAAGAGATAAGAAAGGATATAGAAGTTATAAATTATTCAAAGCTCGTAGATTTAATAATGGGAGAGTTTGAAAAAATTATATGGTATTGAGGAGATTAATATGGGAACGCTTTTAATAGGTATTATAACCAGACCGTATGGTTCTACGAATTGGAAATTTGTAATAAATTTAGCTAAGGAAGCAATTAAAAAGGGACATAAAGTCAAGATATGGTGTTCAGGAGATGCAACTTATATTTTAAAGAAAAATCAAAAGGAATTTGCAAGAAAATTCAATTACGAAAAGGATTTAAAGGAATTGATAGATAGAGGAGTGGAAATAGTTGGATGCGAATCATGTCATCAAATGAGAGGAATTTCCGAAGATGAATTCATAGATAAAAGAATAGGCTCCAAGCCAATAACATGGTTCTTTGAGAATGTTTTAAATGCGGATAAGGTTATATTTATAGGTGAGTGATATGGCTAAGAAGGTATTCATTTTAATTAAAACGAATGTAAAAGAGGAAACACCACTTCTTGGTGTTGACCATGCAATGGGAGCGATGGCAACATTGGTAGGAGATGAAGAATTCGAAGCAGTCGTAGCATTTGTAGGTAAGGGTGTATTAAATTGTAAAAAGGGACAAAAATTCCTCGAAATATATAATGCAGAGGGTATTGAAGATGTTATAAAAATGGCATTGGGAAGTGATGTTAAGATATATGCATGTAAGGAAGATATGGAAAAGTATAAAATTAAGGAAGAGGATTTAATCGATGCAAAAGATATAGGAGTGGATGCGAAGGTTGAAGCAAAGTCATGGAAGGAAATAATGGATGAGATGAAGAAATCGGACTATATCTTCTTCTTTTAATTTATTTTTTATAATTATAATT
>JALUTC010000010.1 GCA_027058345.1 archaeon
TATCTCATATGATGATGCATTGAGAATTTTGGAAAATTCTAAACCAAAGGGTTCTCGAAGGGTAAAGCGTATATCGAAATTAATTTTTGCATTGAAAACAAATAGCGATGACGTAATAAAATCCTTAAAGTATATTAAAAGGTTTGGAAATCTAAGATGCTCGTTTTTAAAAATTAGGGACATGAATTACGACGAAAAATATCTATTTAAGAAATTTTCAGAAAAAAGTATAATCCCATCTATATTTATACCTGATAATGGAGAGGAAAACTTATTAGAGGTATATGAGATTAAGAGGAAGGTTAGAAATTATAAAAATGTTTTTCTAGAAATATTTATATTTGGTGCTTACTCAAAGGCAAAGCATCATGTTAAAGGAAGATTTCTCGAAGTATATGTGAATGGAAAACCATCAATAATATATGGTAGAGCTTTTTGGATTTAATGGATTCACAAATCCAAACCCCAAAGAATTTAGAGCTCCTAATCCTGTGTCGAGTAAAAATTTATAAAATTTTTTCTGCTTTTTATCTAAATTTCTTACGATATTTAATACCTTCCAAACACTGCCAATAAATATTACATCTTTACCCTTTAGCTTCAGCTTTATCGATACTTCTTTTCTGAAGGATAATTCGTCAAATATAGGTTCATCGATAGATATTTCTTCATTGTAAAATTCTCTAAACTTTCTTATAGAATTTTCCTTTAATTTCTCAAGCCATTCTAGTAATGTATCTCCCTTATTAAAGGAGAAATATATGTCCCTTATCTTTATAACATGGATATCCCTTAAATCGTTAATTCTCGATTCATCTATTGTTTCAAAGGAATTTATAGAAATGTTATCCCTACTTTTATATTTTTCCAACTCCTTTTTCAAGTCTGAATTTTTTGTAAAAATTTTGTAAATTTTCTCGCTAGATTTTATATATATCTCCCAACCAGACCTTAGTACTATAGGTGTAGCGGTCTCCCATGGAAATTTAAGCTTTACATCAAATATTTTACAATTTGAAATTATTAATCTCTTGCTTCCAATAGTTGTCTCGCATCCAATCCTTTCAGATGTCTTCTCAAACAATACCTTTATAAAATCTTTCATTGGAGATGAAATTATGAGAAATTTTTTGGAACCATTTTTATAATCATCAATTGGAAATATATTTGAAAAGCAAAAGAATTTCGAACCTTTTCTATCATGTAAATATTCGAAATCTGTTCCTTTCAACAGTGAATATATAAATCCTTGGATATAATAATTATCCATTTCATATTTATAATTATCCTTAGATATGAACTCTATTAATAGTCTCATATTTTTATTTTTATTTATGAAAATGTTACTTATTCATGCTGAAAAATTTAGGTATAAAACTAAGGAGAAAACAAGAATATCTGAAGATATACCTGAAGATAAGAGGGAAAAGTCTTTTGAAAATGCTCTCGTTGCATTTATAGCTGTTGAAAAGGGTGATGAGAAAGATATCGATAAGATTTCAGAAAGGGCAGCGAAAGAAATATTAGACGTATATAATAAAGTTAAGGCTTCAACTATCGTCCTTTATCCATATGCTCATCTCTCATCAAATCTGGCAAGTCCAAACGATGCATTAAACGTGTTGAAAAAGATTGAAGAAAAACTTAACTGTTATAGAGCTCCATTTGGATGGTATAAGGAGTTTGAAATAAAATGTTACGGCCATCCACTATCAGAGTTATCAAGAGAGATAAGAATTGATGAAGAGGATGTTCCAATAGCATTAAAACAAGAAGAGAAGGTTAAATCCGAATGGTATATATTATATGACGGAAATCTTATAAATGCTGATTCCTTTGATTTTTCTAAATTTCCTAAATTAAAAATCTTGTACGAATATGAAAGGAAAAAGGTCAGAACTGTTACAAAGGAACCAATACATGTAAAGTTGATGAGACAACTTGAACTAGTAGATTACGAACCATCATCCGATCCTGGAAATCTAAGGTGGTATCCTAAAGGAGCAATGATAAAGAAATTATTGGAAGAACATGTAACAAGGTTGGTTTT
>JALUTC010000011.1 GCA_027058345.1 archaeon
TCGTTATATCTTCTAACCTTAATATCCTTGGATACCTTTAATAAAACGTCTAACACAGTTCTACCGGATTCTACCCTAACTTTATATCTAAAACCAAATATATTTAATATTTTGTATAAATTTCTTTTATTTAATCTCAATTTAAATTCTCTTCCAATCTTAATCCTATCTATAATTCCGGCGTCTTCGAGGATTTTAACATGTTTAAGAACTGAAACTTTTGAGATGTTTAATTTTTTCGATATATCCGTTATTGAAAATTCCCCTTTATTTAAAATCTTAACGATTTTCAATCTTGTTTCAGATGATAATGCTTTAAAAATTTTTGCAATGGATTTCATTTCTAAGGGTTTTGATGATTGAGTCTTCATAAATTAAATATAATGGTTGAAAAAATTCGTCTCAATAAAATTGTTTAAATTTTTCTTCTTTTCGCAAACCTCTTCACATCTATATCCCTGAGTTCAAGCCATTCCTTAACAAATCCCTTTATTATTAGGTTTGCATTTCTCAATTCCTCTATATTTCTCGAATTCGTTAAAAACATTGCGATTTTTAATTGTTCTATTACTCCTTTCAAATATTTAACAACATCTTCATGACTATGTATTGCAAGTCTAAGTATTGGTAATGCAATCCCCGTCGCATATGCACCTAAAGCAATCGCCTTCGCAACTTCCACACCATTTCTTATACCTCCACTCGCTATTACCTTTAATTTCGTTGCAACCAAACATTCTATTAAAGAAACTGCCGTTTTTATACCCCAGTTGAAAAACTCTCTATATATATCCCTTTTATTCCTGAAATACTCCACTATTGCAAAATTTGTTCCTCCTAAACCAGCAACGTCTATTGCATCGACACCATGTTCCTCAAATATCTTTGCATCTTCCATACAGAAACCATTACCTACCTCTTTAATTATAATCGGAACATTTAAACCCTTTAAATCATCTATCTTCTCCAAACAATTACTGAAATCCTTATCACCTTCCTTTTGTAAAACTTCCTGTAATGGGTTTACATGAATATATAAAGCATTTGCATCTATCATATCTATTGCTTCCTGAATTTTTTCAACAGGAAATTCCTTGAGCTGTGTTATTCCTATATTTGCTATTACAAATATATCCCTTGATATTTCCCTTATAATCTCAAAACTCCTTCTGTATTCCTTGTTAATAAGAGCTATTCTCTGACTTCCAACGGCTAATGGTAAATTCAATTCCTTTGCTGCAAGTGCAAGATTTCTGTTTATTCTCTCACCCAATTCATGACCACCGGTTATCGGTGAAATAATAATAGGTGCAAGTATTTTTTTCCCGAAGAAATCAATACTCGTGTCTATCTTATCATAACTTATATTTGGAACTCTATGTATTAGAATTATATCCTCAAAACCGTTGGAAGATTCCGTTTCAACGTTCTTTTCCAAGCATATTTTTATATGTTCAACCTTTCTCAAACTAATATCTTCGTTCATACCAATTCATTCCAATCTTTTTCTCCAAGCTTTTGGATAAATGTTTCTCGGCATTATCACCCTATCAACTTTAACGGCAAAGCCTCTTTTCCTTCTCATAATTTCTTCCGTATCCATTAAAGCCCTGCCTATTGCAACGAGTTCATTTTTCAACGTAACTATTGCAACAAGAGAATTCTTTTTAATATCCTTTTCAATCATACAAATTCCTGGTATGGCAAGATTTGCTCCGTGACAAACTGCTGAAACTGCAGAATCCTTTATGAATATCCATGGTAAGTGAGATACGGCAAATTCCACCGGTAATATAACCTTTCTCAACAAATCCTCTTTTCCCGTTTCCTTCCAGATATCATATGCATCTTTAACATCGTGCAACGTGACCAAATTATTTTCCTCGGTAAAGTTTCCAACCCTTATTCTTCTCAATTCCTCCATATGTGCACCTATACCCATATATTCTCCCAAGTCACTTATAAGCTTTCTAACATATGTACCTGCTTCGCATGAAATCTTGAAGAGAACATCCCTACCATTTATTTCCAATATATC
>JALUTC010000012.1 GCA_027058345.1 archaeon
TTATAACAATTCTAATCCAAATGTTATTAACATTTGTCGTTGTAAAAATTCTGGGGTTAAAAATAAACAAGGAATATCTCTCCATAAATTTCTTAGAGGAAAATAATTCGAAGAATTTTATCAAAGATGTAATTCTCTCCTTTACTAAGATATCTATACTATTTATAATAACTTCATCGTTGCTACTTTATTTATACAATGTAGAATATATTAAAAATATTGTTTCGAACCTTAACATATTGAATCTTGATGCAAACATGCTTGCAATTATATTATCCTATTTGTTCAAACCAATCATTGCATATACAATAGCTTCTAACTTAATAAATATTGGATACGATGAAAATTCAATACTCTTTACACTAGTCCTATCTTCCTACATATCTTTCTATGTTTTTGCATTCAAATTTCTATTACCTTCATATTCAGCAATCTTTGGAATTAAACTTGGAGGGAAAATCATTCTTACCATTATCTTATTCAGAACTCCTATTTACATTTGTATGACAATATTACTTTATAACTTATTATTATAATCCACCAACAATTACAATACACCTAATATGTGGAGAGCCATCGGAAACTGGTACGAGTTGTCCTTCTTTACCACAATTTCCTATGTGAAAATCCAAGTCCTTTCCTATCGCATCTATTGTTTTTAACGTTTCCAATATTTCTCCAGACATTGATATATCACAAATTGGTTCCTTTATTTCACCATTCTCAATTAAAAAACCTTCTTCTGCAGAAAATTGAAACACACCTCTCGTTGTATCTACCTCTCCTCCTTTTGAACCCTTTAAATAATATCCAAATCTTATATCTTCTATCAATTCATCAAAATTATAATCCCCCCTGTCTATATAAGTATTGCTCATCCTAACCAATGGTATATATGAATAATTCTGCGCTCTGGCATTTCCCGTTAAATTTAATCCAAGAATTTTCGACGTTTCTCTAGAAGTTAAATATGTCTCCAAGTAACCATTACCTATTATTCTTTTCTTTTTAGCCTTTACCCCTTCATCATCGTAAAAATAAAAACCATAGGAATTACTTATAGTTGGATCGTCGTAAACGTTTAAAATATCCGATGCTATTTTTTCACCCAACTTATCCTTTAAAATTGATTCTCCTCTTAAAATATGATCGGATTCAACAGCATGTCCCAAAGCTTCATGTATAAATACACCTGCAAGTTTTGGGTCGAGTATCACCTTAAATCTACCAGACTTCGGTTTCCTTGCTTTAAGCAATCTTATGGCTTTATTGCACGTATCTTCTATGTTGTATCTTTCTACAAGTTCAAATCCACCAGTTCCTCCAACTCTGTCAAAAGCATATTGTATCCTATCATTCCTTCTAGCATAACATGTCGAAGTTAATGATATATAAATAAGTTTTTGATAAATTTTTGAACCTTCTGAGTTAAGGTAAAATTTTTCAATGATTGCAGTACTTAAAGTAATTGTCGTGCTGAATATCTCTTCATATTTTCTCGTCCTATTATAGAGTTCTTTGAGAAATTCAACTCTTGTATCTATGTCATAATCTTCTAACTTTTTTCTCACCTCAATATATTTGCTATCGACATTTACTTCCTCTACATTTATATCAACATAACCTAAACCTTGCCTTGCATTTTTATAAACTCTTTCAAAAATTGTTGGCAATTCCTTTATATTATTAGTCGACGAAAATGCTATCTTCTTATCTATAACCCTAACACTAGCACCAACAACCTCATCCTTTTTTATCTCCTCTATCTTACCATCCTTCAAAACTATTGTATCAATAACTGATCTCTGAGCTCTAATGTCGATAAATTTAGCATCTCTTTTAAATATTTCATTCGATATATATTCTATATCTCCAATCATTTTTTAGTATTTCTTAGCAAATCCAACAATATTCTCTTTTCCTCCCTTGCAACGGTTTCTCTAACCAAAAATATAGCATCTGGATTTACTGATATTGAATCGATTCCCAACTTCACCAAAATCCTAGCCATTTCTGGATCACTTCCAGCTTGGCCGCATATCGATGTTTCAACGTTATATTTCTTACAAATATTTATTACATGTTCAATCAACTTTATAACTGCAGGGTGTTTCTCGCTAAATAATTTTTGAACAAGCTCATTGTTTCTATCAATTCCCAACGTTAATTGTGTTAAATCATTCGTTCCAAATGATATGAAATCTATTCCAGCCTTCCTTATTATATCCTCTATTATTATTGCTGACGCTGGCGTCTCAACCATTATACCAAGTTTAACATCTTTATGAGGTTCTAAACCTACCTCTCTCATCAATTCCTTCGCTCTTATAACTTCTTCAGGTGATATTACGAATGGTAACATTATCCAAATATTGTTCAATCCTGCCTCCTTTATCAATCTCCTAAATGCTCTTATCTGTGCTTTGAACAATTCCGGTTGATCCAAATCTCTTCTAATACCATGCCATCCCATCATTGGATTTGCTTCAACGGGTTCTTTTTCTCCACCTTCCAAATTTCTATACTCATCTGTTCTCATATCTAAAGTTCTAACAATTACATATTTTGGATACATTATCCTAAGAATTTCTCCAAGCTTCTCGAACAATAAGTTTTCGAACTCATCTAATTTATTATTCTCCAAGTACCATCTCGGATGCTTTCCACCATGAGCAATTAGAAATTCTAATCTTAATAAGCCTATACCATCAACGTAATCTCTATATTTCTTGGCAATATCTGGATGAGATGCTATCAACAATATTTTTGTTGCTGTAATTTCCATTGGCGTTATTCTCGCAACCTTTTCAATAACCTCTTCCTTCTTTTCCTCCTTTTCTTCTAATTTAATAGCACCTTCATATACAACTCCTCTTGTAGCATCTACCGTCACAACTTGACCATCCTTAAGAACCTTTGTCGCATTCCTTGTACCTACTATACAGTTATGAGCAATTATTGGGATGCCATTTGTTGTTAACACAATGTAATTTTCAGTATCTTCTACCTCCAAATTATATACATCATATTCTCCAATAAATTCATATCCATGTACATAAGATATGTATACGTTAGATTCGTCAGGAATATCTACGTTGCTTAAACTAATCGAGTTAAGGCTCGTTGATAGTATGTTTAAATTTAGCACATCATTTCTATTATCGAATAATGTTTTACAAACCTGTTTAAAACCAAGGCTATTGAGAATATTCACTGGTAGAATTATTTGAAAATTCAACTCAAATGCCTGTATTATTGGCATCCATTTAAAGTTTCCTTTATCAAAAACCAATATTGGATGATCCTTTGTTACATCTATGAAATCATCACTAAGGAAAAATCTATATACGGGTGCTTTTCTTCTTGTAATTTTCCTAACATTTTTCCATACGAATACATTTTTATTTACATCAAATGATAATACTCTTAGACTGGATTTATCTGCAATATTCTCCCAAATTTCTTTGAACGTTAATATTCCTCTATCAGTTATAACCCTTACATATCCTGGGAAACAAGGGATTCCTAATTCTCTGGAAACTATTGCTGCATGAGAAGTTATTCCTCCTTCATCTGTTACTATAGCGGCTGCCTTTTTCATTATTGGTACAAAGTCTGGATTTGTCATTGTTGTAACTAATATATCACCTTTATCAAACTTGTCAAATTCTTCAGGACCTAAGACTATTTTTACTTTTCCAACACCAATTCCTGGAGATGCAGGTAAGCCCTTTAATATTATCTTTAATTCCTTTTTCTCAACCTCTTCCTCCTTCCTTATCTCTTTGAGTGTTGTTATTGGTCTAGATTGTACTATATAAATCTTATTATTTTCAATTGCAAATTCTATGTCTTGTGGAAAATTGTAATGCTTTTCAATCTCTATTCCTATCTTTGCAAGTTCTATTATTAAATCATCAGAAAGCGCCTGCCTCTCTTTTAATTCTTCAGGAACTTCTTTTTGAACATTCCTTCCATTTTCATATACGATCATTATTTCTTTTCTCGAAATTTTCTTGGAATCAATTTTCAACGTCCTCTTATCTACAACATATGTGTCTGGTGTAACCTTTCCTCCAACTATTGCCTCTCCTAAACCATAGCTCGCTTCAATCAAAACCTTATCCTCACCGGTTACAGGATGTTTTGTAAACATTACTCCGGAAACTTCGGAATTAATCATTTTTTGAACGACAACGGCTATTGATACGTTTTCATGTTTAAATCCCTTTTTTGCTCTATAATATGTTGCTCTAGGAGTAAATAGTGAGGACCAACATTTCTTAATATACTTGATTAAGTCTTCCTCACCTTCAACGTTTAAATATGTTTCCTGTTGACCAGCAAATGAAGCTTCGGGTAAATCTTCAGCAGAGGCTGAGCTTCTAACGGCAACCCTTACCCTACCAAGTTTCCTATAATAATCCTTTATTTTCTCTTCCAAATCTTTTGGCATTGGTGCTTCTTCTATAAGTTTTCGAATGATCTTAGTCTTTTCTTCCAAATCTTTTGGATCATCAACATTTATCTCGTTAATTATTTTATATATTTTTTCCTTTAGTCTATTTTCCTCTAAATGTTTGTTGAAAGCATAAGTCGTAACAACAAATCCTTCGGGAATGGGAAAACCGGCCCTAATCATTTCACCAAGGTTTGCACCCTTGCCACCAGCTATAGGAACGTCTTCCTTAGATATTTCATGAAACCATAACACATCCCTTTCTTTCATAGTTATATTATTATTATTAACGAATATTAAAACGAAATTAGTATATGATGATGAATCCGCTCGACGCTGAGCGATGATGATCCCGGTTCCAGCTGATTAATCCCAATATTTTCTAGTTCTAATATATTCCTTTTCTGCTTCTAAGATATTTCTTATCAAATCTTCTTCAGACCAGCTATTTCTAAGAATTCTCTTCGCAGTTTCAACACCTATTCCATATCCTGCCAATACTAAGCATGCGTTTATTCCATAGTTCATGAAAAGTACTGCAGAATCTCTTATCCTTTCCAATTTCCTTTTATCTTCCTTACTCAATTTCTTCTTATTAATTACATCCAAGATGCTTTCATCTTTAATTATTGCGAGCATTCTTGATTTGCAATTCTCGCATCTAATATCTTTGAGTGAAAATATTGTTGAAACCTTTAATGTTACTTTCCAATTTTTACAATATAAACAAAATAGTGTCAATTTTCTTTCAAATAATCTTCTCTTCACAATATCTAAGATTGTTGTAGAGGTTATGTGTAAATCTTTTTTCCTGTTTATAAAAAGTTTGGCAAGTGGTGAAAATTCATCAACCTTTTGTATAATTATTTTTATACTTCCTCTCTTCAATTTATCCAAAAAATTTTTCAATCCATTAATGTCAAAATAATCCGTAATCGTTTCCTTAACAGCTTCCTCAAATATAAATGTATCCCTATATGCTTCTATAATTCTATCAAGAGAAATTTGCCTATGCGATAAATCTTTAGGAACAATAGAAAGTCTCCTAGCAACTTGAAGAAATTTCCACTTAAATATGTCTTCAAAATGTATCTTCTCAAAAATAATTCTCTCGGGATCTACCTTCAATATCCTTTTTATATCTTCTTCGCATAGATTTCTTTTTGCACAAATGTATAATCTATAAGCATCAAAATCTACATCAGCATTTAACAAATATTTGTATAAAAATGCCAATGTATTATTCATTTTTGTTCCTAAATATGTATGTAAAATTGCTTCCTTTCCTTTAACCTCAATGTATAATTCACTTTCGCTCGGTATTTTATAACCGAGATTTCTCTGCTTCGATAGAATTGCTTTTAAAAATTTCCTCGTATATTTATCAGTGAAAGATATACAATCGATATTATTCATTATCTTGAGAACATTTCTCGCAACTTCATATTCAACAGGAATTTCTTCACCAATCCATCTCGGAATCTTTGCATCTTGAGAAAATTCCTGTTCTAAATATATCTTATCATTATGTATATCAATGACTCTCCATATCCTTCCATTCAATATTATGTAATCTCCTTTGTTAAGCCTTATCACAAAGCATTCATCCAATGTTCCTATCTTTTTATCCGTTAGTATATCTATTGCCTCAAATCTTTTCTCCTCAGGTATTACTGATAGATTCTCGTAATAAAATTTTCTAGACTTTCTCGTCTTTCCTATAAGTCCATTTTCAAACCAAATGACCTTCATATCATTCAAAAGAGATGCGACATGCTCAACATCTTTTTCAGTTAAATTTCTAAATATATAACATCTTTTAAGTATTTCTAACACCTTCTTTACCTCAACCTTATTATAATCGAGAACAATTCCAACGATTTGCAACGCTAATATATCATATGGTTTCTCATAAATCTTAGGCTTTTCTAAATATCCTTTTGACATCAAATCCAAAATTGATAAGGATTCAAATATTTCATTTAAATCCGTTGAGATTATAATTCCT
This sequence comes from archaeon, assembly GCA_027058345.1. GTDB lineage: Archaea > Hydrothermarchaeota > Hydrothermarchaeia > JALTZZ01 > JALUTC01 > JALUTC01. The sequence continues at coordinate 6,468 of JALUTC010000012.1, forward strand.
CTCGATTTTTCACCTATTTTATGACAACTCCTACCAACTCTTTGCAATAACTTTATAACTTGTCTAGGAGAATTGTATTGTATTACGAAATCAATCCTTCCTATATCGATTCCAAGCTCCAAACTCGATGTACATACCAAAGCTTTTATATCACCTTTTTTCAACCTCTTCTCAGCTTCCTCCCTAACATCTCTCGACAATGAACCATGATGCAATTCAACATCATTTCTGAAAATCTTCAGATTATGTGCTAAAAATT
>JALUTC010000013.1:0-646 GCA_027058345.1 archaeon
GCTTAGTAAAATATGGGAACATTTAGGCTATGGCGGTATAATTCATCATTTTAAGAATTATGTATTGCGCCAGGATGAAATATATCTTGATAGGCTAGAAGAACAATTGGCCGATTTTGCCAAAATAATGGAAGAATATAAACAAAAAGATTTAGCAAAAATAGAATTAGAAAATTTAGCAATTATAGAAAATACAGTTGCTAATTATATTTCTAAAATTCCAATAGCCAAAAGAGCTGCCAGCGAAAAATGGAATATTGAAAAAAGAATTTAATTTTCCTGATGAATCAATCAGTGATATTAATCTCGGAGACATAGACGGGGATGATTCCCTTGAAATTATCATGGATTTTATTTCTTCTCAATCTACCAAACAAATCCAAAATAATCCTATAATAGTAATGGAAACAAACGGAACAGAGAAATGGAGATATAATATCCCTTTGGAAGAAAAATACAAAGGAATTTCTGTCGGTGACATAGATTCAGACGGTAATAATGAAATAATTGTCTCTATTGGAAGTAAAATTTTTGCGCTGGACGGCTCCTCAGGGAATGTGGAATGGGAAAAGCCTTTAAATTGTTTGGGAAAACCTGTGCTCGGAGACGTTGATAAGGATGGAAATTTAGATATACTGATAAATAT
>JALUTC010000013.1:656-2022 GCA_027058345.1 archaeon
ATTATGGAAGCTTTTCCGGGTAATAGGATTTACTTAGCATTATTAAACGCACAAAACGGAGATATTAAAACGCTGTGGGAGGCAAATGATTCTCTTTCTACTCCAGTAATCGGAGATATTGATGGGACAGGTTTACCTGAAATCGTAACCGTGGATAAGAGAGGAATTGCCTATGTTCTGGGTTTAAATCCTGCGGGTGAAATTTTTGTTATCTCTTCTTCTCAATTACCTAATGAAATTAAAGGTGAACCTATAATAGCAAATATTGACACGGATCCCAATATGGAAATAATCTTGCATTCAATAAGAGGTCTTTATTTATGGAATACAGATGACAATTCCTTCATTTTTAATGGATTCTTATGGAGCGGAGGAGACAGGTCTCCTGCTGTTGAAGATGTTGATGGAGACGGTATTCCGGAAATTATAGGAGTAGATAAATTATTCAATGTCCTTTATGCTGGTAAACTCCAAGGAACTGCAAACGATATTCAATGGGCACAAGAGGGAGGAGATGGATACCGAAGTTACAATTATAATTTACCTCCTTTAAAACCCATGGGGTTAAAAGTCTATGGAATGGTAAACTCACATGTTGAAGTTTCTCTATCATGGATAAAAAACACCGAAACAGACCTCCTTGGCTATGAAATATACAGAAATGGAGCTAAAATAGCCTTCACAAAAAATGCATATTATCAGGACACCAGTGTAAAACCTGGTGGAAGATATACTTATTATGTAATTGCATTGGATAAGACTGGAAATAAAAGTAAACCTTCCAAATCGGTGCATATAACTTTACCGAATACTCGTATATCTGCGGTTTCCTTTTCTTATGTCCCTCCCAATAATACTGACAGAATTCAATCAGACAATTCGGGTAATCTCCATTTCGTTTTTTCAAAGAATGATTCTATATTTGATTTTGTTTTGAATAATTATGAAACAATTTATCTGGGTATGGGGAGGAATCCTTCACTTGCAAGGGATTCTTCAGGTAATCTCTATTGTCTCTGGTCTTATAATGATACATCAGGGCTCGATGAGCTGAGATTTTCAAAATTTGAAAACGGCTCCTGGATTTATAAAGGCAGTATTTATAATAATTTCAATACCAGTTTCTGGGGAATAGGTGTACCTTCATTTTTTATAAGAAATGACACAGGTTATGTTGTCTGGGAAAGCACAAGAGGACCCTGCACACATACCCCTGAACCTCCCTACCCATGTCTTCAGGTTTTACTTGAAGATAAAATCCTTATGCTCGGTAAATTCCCTGTTTATAATCCTCAAGATTTTAACGCTACCTTAATTGATTTTATAAGAGTCTATGGACCCGAACCTGTTGAAATACCAAGAGAGG
>JALUTC010000014.1 GCA_027058345.1 archaeon
TTATAAATAAATTATGGATACTATTCGCAGATATTTATATGAAACGAGAAAATTTATAACTAGTAGAGATGAGGGTGATATTGTAATATTGGGAATTCCTCTCGACTTAACTGAGACATTTAGATTCGGAACTAAGGATGGATGTGATTGTATAAGATATTATTCGGAGAGTATCGAAGATTATAGTCCAAGGTTAAGGAGGGATTTATCAGAGATAAGGTATGTCGATTTGGGAAATATTTTACTACCACAAAGCTTTAAAGCATTAGAAATAGTAGAAAAAGTTGTTGAGGAATTATCTACTAGATATAAAAGGTTTGTATTTTTTGGTGGCGAACACTTAATCACGTATCCAATAGTTAAAGCGTTGAGAAGGAAATATAATAATCTCGTCGTATTACAATTCGATGCTCACTTAGATCTAAGGGATGAATATTTAGGAGAAAAACTTAGCCATGCAACAGTCATGAAAAGAATTCTAGAACTAAATGTAAAAATATATCAATATGGTATTAGAAGTGGAAGTAAGGAAGAATTTGAGATTGCAAAAAAATACTCTACAATAATAAACTCTCTTAAAAATTTCAGTACAGATTCTTATGTTTATATTACAATAGATATGGATTTCTTCGACCCAGCTTACTGTCCTGGAGTAACAAATCCAGAACCATGCGGATATAGTCCAAAAGATTTTCTCGAAGAAATTTACAATTTGGATTTGAATGTAATAGGATTTGATATCGTTGAAATTGCTCCACAATACGATCTATCTGGAATAACATGCATAACTGCAGCCAAAATAGTTAGAGAATTGATGTTAAAATTCTTTTACGAAATTTAAAAGGTAGAGTAAGGAAGCTATTGTTTTCGAATCACGAATTGTTCCAAGCCTTATCATATCGAGTATTTCATCTATTCGTCTTACTTCTAAAATAATTTCCTCATCCTCATCCCTCTTTGAATGTACATGAGTTAAATCCTTTGCTAAAAATACATGCATTACTTCATCACTATAACCAGGAGCTATATATAGTTCGAATACCTTCCTGATATATTTTGCATCATAACCGGTTTCTTCAATTAACTCTCTTCTAGCACATTCCTCTGGAGTTTCACCACTCTCAATTGTTCCAGCTGGTAATTCATAAATATATTTCTTTAATGTATATCTATATTGCTTTAGAAGAATTATCCTATCCTTATCAATGAATGGTATTATTAACACAGAACCTGGATGTTTTACAAATTTCTTTCTAAATTTTTTTCCAGATGGATACTTTACTTCCTCTTCAACAATTTCTATCATTCTATATATATTGCAGGTTTTAATGGTATTGCATTTTTTCTCTTATTCATTGGATCATACATTGCTTCATCTTCATCGACTATTTCAAACTCGCACCCAAATTCTTTCTGTAAAAATTCTTTCGAATCATTTAACAACAGTTTCTCATCCAAATATACCACATCCTTTCTTACCTTTGACAAATCCTTCATCATAAATTGTAAGAATTGTGCAACCCTTGCCTTATCCTTTACATCTGATTTTATTTCGTTCATTACATCTTTCATAGAAAACCTTTCTCCAGACTTTATTTTCTCAGCCAATTTTAAGTATGCAATCCATTTATCCTTACTTGCAGTATAAATATATATTTTCTTTGGTTTAAGATTTTTTAGTTCAATAATTTCTCTTATATCAGAAATTAAATTTTCGAGCATTTCCTCAAATAACAATGCTTCCTTTGATATTTTGTCCTCATTATAATCAGGTATTCTTTCTAAAGATATGAACGTTTTCTTACCAATCCTATGCCATAACTCTTCAGTAAATGCAGGAATGTATGGTGTTAACATCTTCAACCATGTTTCAATAAATTCCCTTAAAACATTTTTATTTGGCTTATCCCTTTTCAAATACCATCTTACATCGTTCCACATTTCATACAAAGCAACAAGCAGTGCAGATCTTGTCCTTAAATTTTCAATATGCTCCTCATATTCCTTAATTCTCAT
>JALUTC010000015.1 GCA_027058345.1 archaeon
TTCTACGTCTTTAAGCTTTAAAATTTCGTCAGAAAAATCCTTCGAAACAATTCTTATCTTACATCCCATATTTAGTAGCTTCTTAACCTTTCTACATGAAACCCTTCCAGCACCAAAGACAACGATATTTTTATCCTTAATATTTAAAACCACTGGTAACATATTTTAATTGTAAACAATTTTCCAATTATTTATGCCTAGATATTCTTTACTCGACATTTACAAATTATTACCAGGAACAAATTGTAAGGCTTGCGGTTTGGATAATTGCATGGCTTTTGCATCCGCACTACTTAATAGGAAGAAAAAACCTCAAGATTGTAAACCACTCTTTGAGGATGAAAGGTATAAAGAAAAAAGGGAGAAGCTACTAGATATTATTTTACCTGCAGTTAAAGAAATAATTGTAAATGGATTAAAGATTGGTGGAGAAGAAGTATTATACAGGCATGAGTTAACGTTTTATAATCCTACGGCAATATTCATAGATGTTGATGATGAAATGAATCCGGACGATTTGGTTTTGAAAGTTAAAAGGATAAATAATTTTAAAATATTTAGAGTTGGTCAAGATTTAAAGCTGCAAGGCATTGCCTTAAGATGTAAAAGTAACGATGCGATAAAGTTTGGAGAAGCATTAATTAATATAATTGAACATTCAAACCTACCAATAATGTTATGCAGCTTTAATCCAGAAATAATAAAGATTGGTGCAGAAACTTGTGGTGATAGAAAATTCATTATATATGCGGCCGATGCTTCGAATTATAAGGAAATGGTTGAAATTGCAAAAAAGTACGAAGCTCCTCTCGTTGTTTATGCAGATACGATAGAAGATTTATCATTGTTGACACAAAAAGTTATGGAACATGGTTTTGAAGATATAATTTTAGATGTAGGAACATATCCTGAGGGAGATGGTTTAAGAAAAACAATAGAGAACATGATAAAAATAAGGAGGGCTGCAATAGATGACAGATTTAAACCTTTGAGATTTCCAATACTTGCAAATCCATCCGTTGTATGGTTATATGAGAAGGATTATATACAAGCATGTTTAAAGGAATCTTATCTTGCAAGTCTCCTAATGTTGTGTTATGCTGATATAATGATATTACATAGTATCGAAACGTTTGAACTTCTCCCAATATTGGTTTTAAGACAAAATATATATACAGATCCGAGAGTTCCTGTCCAGGTTAAACCTGGAGTATATAAGATTGGTAATCCAAATGAATATTCTCCTGTCCTCGTCACAACAAATTTTGCCTTAACATATTATACTGTTGCAAACGATGTTGAGAACAAAGTCGATTGTTACATATTAGTCTTAAACACTGAAGGATTAGCAGTTCTACCTGCACTTGCTGGAAATAAATTAACGGCCGATTTGGTTAAGGAACATATCGAAGAATATAAACTCGATAAATATGTAAAGCATAGGTACTTAATAATTCCAGGATTAGCTGCAAGGCTAAGCGGTGAAATTGAAGAAAAAACCGGATGGAAGGTTATAGTTGGTCCTATGGATTCTTCGAAGATTCCAGAATTTATCGAAAAGGAATGGAAGAAGTTAAATTTGCAGTAGATTCAATGCTTGGAAGATTAGCAAGATATCTAAGAATATTGGGATACGATACATTATACTTATTTGATGATAATTCATTAATAGACGCTTGTTTAGAAGATAGAAGAATATTAATAACAAGGGACAAGGAATTATATAATAGGGCATGCAAACTCAATATAAGTTGTATTTTGATAAGAAGTAATAATTTGAAGGAGCAACTGAAAGAAGTATCGATGAGAATAAGACTAAAATTTAACGAACCAAGATGTCCCATATGTAATAATATACTAAAAACAATTGAGAAGAGCAAGGTTAAAAATAGAGTTCCTGAAAAGGTTTTCGTTAACAATGACAAGTTCTTGATTTGTGATAACTGCAATAAAATATATTGGTATGGGAAACATTGGAATGGTATAAGGAATAATCTTAGGGGGATAGTATTGTG
>JALUTC010000016.1 GCA_027058345.1 archaeon
ATTCAGTGGATATCTCATATTTATAAGCCTCTTGTTAAAATATTAAAAAGTGTGTAGAATATGTAGATGATGATGGTATTAAGCACTGATACGTGATGACCCCATGCAGGTCTGAAAATTTTACTCCTTAACTATTTTAATATAAAAATACAGGTTGAACCAGTATTAGTTAAAATAATAAAGGATAAAAAATAAAGGAAATGATTTGGTTAAATTGGGAAGCATTAGTTATGGTTATAGAAATGTAATATTCGAGGAAACGATAGTAGGAAATTTTTTTAAGAGTATCTTTAGACAATTATGATTCAGATATTATATTACATCAGGCACAATTGTTTAAACTTATAGAGAATCTCATACTTTTATATTTTGCATGCCACCTCCATTTATAATAAAGATATAGATAGAGTTATAGCATTAAATGGATGGAGTCTGGAAAAACTTATACTGCAACTATATTATACAAACAAGGAAAAGAGAACAAAATTTTTTGGAAAAGATCGACTTGTAATTTCTGGAAGAGAAGTCTTTCCCTACCTTATGCAGATTAATAAGAAAAGATAACTTTCCTGATACTTTAGATTTAGCATTAAATGTATTACCACCTTTTATAAAAAGATACTTCAATGCATTGTTATATAAGAGATTTTGTATATTCCTAACCATCCTAGCCAATAATATTCTAATAAAATTAAAATCCTAGTATCAAAATATAATAATCTTAAAGGATTTATCGTTAATAAAAAATATGTCGTAAAAGATATAGATGAAAGTGTTCTTAATGAAAACTCTAACAATAAATAGAAATTAGTAAATATATTATAAATGAAAATAATGTTATCGGTAATATTCTTAAAATATAACTAATCCGGAAATCTTTGTTAAAATTGTAAAGATGATAGGATTTTTCTTCGAGATTATAATTGACAGGAGAATTAGACATATGATCAATTGAATCTTTATGTCTAATTTACCTATGAAACCATTTCCCTATCAATATATAACAACTCGTTATAATATTTGGAAATTGATATAAAAATTTGTTCACAACCTTTTCCGACAACATTTTCCCTACACCTATCAGTAATATGTAAACTAGTAGGAAAACTAATCCCATTCCAATAGGAGCTGTAATTAATCCTGCCAAATACTTGTTGAAGCCTTCGATTTGATATTCTGGAAATATTTCTTTATATATTGTCTCCTCTTTAACATTTAACATCTTTGCAATATTCTCCAATGGTTCCGAATAATTTACCGAATCACATAAGTATGAAAATACTGGAACTAAAAGGATTAACAATACAAATATAATTATAACCCTCATAAAATTTTACCTCCGATTTTTTATACACAAGATATGTTATAATTCCCTCAATTATTCTTAAAATTGCATGCCACATAACCATTACAGGAATTGTTATGTTCAAGCTGTACTTAAAACTTGAAAATAATCCTATCTCTAAAACTCTAAAATTGAATATCTTCATAACCAAATAAGCTGTAAAACCGTAATTATTGCCATGTTGAATATATTTGCTCATAAAGATAATATTCCACCATCTCCAAATATCAATGCTTGAACAATAATCACAGAGGACATTGCTATCGTTGCCATGTATGGTCCTAAAATCAACGACAAAAGTCCCGAACCTAAAAATGAGCAGATGTTCCTCCAGATATTGGTTAATCGAGCATTTGTATGAGGAAAATTCCAGCCGAAAATGTTCCAACTTTAATATAATCAATTCCTTCTTTTACAATTCTTCTTAGAGAATAAACAAGAATTGCTATCTCTATATCTAAATATCCATCTTATACGTGAATAGTATCACCATGTAACACTTATTTATTATATAGTAACACAAAATGATATTAAATTAAAATTTTTAAACATTTAAAGGTTCGATGCCGCATTTTTCTACTTTATTCAATTATTTTATATAAAATATCTTTTAATTTAAATTTGTTTATTAAATATTCAATAATTTCATAATTATTTGAATTT
>JALUTC010000017.1 GCA_027058345.1 archaeon
AGATTTATGTTATCAATCCTTTTATTTATATTAAGATTAAAATAAAAAGAAAAAATTAAATTTTCTCTAATAAATTTTCAATTCTCCTCTTTATTTCTTCCAATTCCTTCTTTATATCTTCCTTCTTTTCTTCGAATTTAACATCAAATATGAGCTCTGGTGTTTTTCCTCTTGCAAGCATCTCATACGTTTCTTTTACAAATTTTCCCGCTTTGCTCTTTCCTTCCAAATGTTCCCTTATCGTTGTTTCCGTTCTTCCTAATTCTTCGGCAATCTTTGTAACCGTAAATCCAGCTTTTTCTCTCGCAATTGCTCCGGCAGCAACTGCCAATGAATCGACCCATGTAACTCTTTTTGCTGGATCCTTTATTATTTCAAAGACATCCTTTCTTAACATTGTATAAAATAACAGCGACGTTTCAAGTTTATGAATATCTTCTCTTGACAATGGTTTTAGAGGAATTTCCATACAAATCACCTCAATATTTAACGGTTTTATCAGGATAAACTTTAATTCCTCTATCAGTAATATCGAATGGATGCCTTCTCATACTATGAGATGAACCTCTCATCTTCCATACGATTAAACTTCTCTTTAATTCTCCTCCAACTTCATCCAAATCTAATCTTATAATACCATCCGCTGCATGCTCAACTCCAGGACCTCCAAATCCTCTTTCGGTTGCAGATACTTGAGATACCAATATAGCGGTGACACCTAGGCCTGCGAGAACTTTTTTCAACTGCAATACTATATTTCTTGCGAGCGATGGTTTTGTTAGGTAGAGGGTTGAAACCGAATCTATTACAGCTCTTTGCGCATTTATTTCTCTTATAGCTTCTTTTATAATATCTGCAAGCAAAGTTATATCTGTTGGGTCTGTTACAACGTACTTTTCCCTTTCCGCATATTTTCCAATTCCTGCTGTGAATGCATCAATTATAGCAATTTTCTTTTCTTCTTCCAATTTTCTTACATCAATCTTACCAACTTCATACCAATTGAATGCGGACATATCTCTTCTAACTTGTGCCGGATGCTCTTCCAACGTTACATAAATACCTGGTTCATTATACTTTAAAGCACCTACTATTAAGAACTGCTGAGAAAATATTGTCTTTCCAGTCCCTGGGCCTCCTGATAATAGAACTGCATTTCTCTTTGGAAATCCTCCATTCAATAATTCATCCATGCCAGGTATACCTGTTTTTATCCTTTCAATCGTCATATATCATCACACCTATATTTATATAAAAAATAGTAACGTTAAGCAAAAATCTTATACAGCATATGATAACGTTGAGAAACAAAATCAATAAAATATGATAAACGTTTGTAAGTTGGTATCAGATATAGAGACTGTTTCAAAAGAAATTAGGAATAATAGGAAAACATTGAGACTCAGATATACGAGGCATACCATACCGGTTATTGTTTGGAACATGACTTATGCATGCAATTTAAGATGTAAGCATTGTTACATTAATGCTGGTGAAAAGAGAAAAGGAGAACTTAGTACGGAAGAAGGGAAGAAACTTTTAAAAGATTTAAGAGATGTTGGTGTTGAAGTTATTTTATTTTCTGGCGGAGAACCTTTATTAAGGGAAGATTTCTTTGAAATTGCTAGGTATGCAAAGGAACTTGGTATGAGAACTGTTCTGTCGACAAATGGGACATTGATAGATGAGAATATTGCCCTAAGGTTAAAACAAATTGGTATAGATTATGTTGGTATAAGTTTAGATGGATTAGAGGAGACGAATGACGAATTTAGAGGTATTAAAGGTGCATTCTCTAAAGCGCTATCAGGAATAAGGAATTGTTTAAAACACGGTATAAATGTTGGGATAAGGTTTACAATAACGAAATATAATTATAAAGATTTAGATGATTTAATAGAACTAGCTATAAGAGAAAATATTCCAAGATTTTGCATATATCACTTAGTATATTCAGGTAGGGGAATGAATATCAAGGATTTAGATATAACGAATGATGATAGAAAGATGTTAATAGAATATTTAATAAAGAAATCGTTTGAACTTAAGAATAGAGGTATTAAACTAGAGATTTTAACCGTAGATAATCATGCGGATGGAATATACATATACAATTATTTGAAGAAAACCAATATTAAGGAATCTGACATTATTTTAAATCTTTTAAGGAATCATGGGGGATGCTCTGCAGGAAGCAAAATTTTAAGCATATCTCCGGAAGGTAATGTTTATCCGTGCCAATTCTGGAACGATTTGAAACTAGGAAATATAAGGGAAGAGAGTATAAAAGATATACTTGAGAAAGATATTGTAAAGATGCTAAGAAATAAGTATAAATATCTAAAGGGAAAGTGTGGTTCATGTAAATATAAGGAATTATGCGGAGGTTGTAGAGTTAGAGCTAAATATGTATTTAATGATATGTGGCAAGAGGATCCTAGTTGTTACTTAAGTACTAAAGAAATTACTTAATAAAAAGTTAATATTAAAATTTTTTAAAACGTTGCTTTGTATTATATTAATGAGGTAGATTCTTATGGCAGAAATTCTAGAGGAATTAAAGAGGGGAAAGTGGCCTAGTTTTGTTAAAGAATTAGAAAAGACTGGTGATGAGAGAATTTGGAAATATTATGAAAAATGTCTCGTTGATAAAAAACCATATTTTGGTCATGGAGGTATCGTCGGTGTTACCGGTTATGAGGCAGGAGTTATTGGAAGAGTTGCTATAGAAGATGCGGCAAAAATATTGCCAGAATTCCATCTTTTTAGAATATTACCACCAGCTGGCCTTTTTTATAAAACAGATGTTATAAGAAAGATTTGTGACTGGATTGACAAATGGGGATGTAAACTCTTGCAATTCCATGGTGCAACATATGATATGCAAGCATTTGGAATTCCTAGAGAAAAGTTGGATAAAGCATTTGAAGAATTGGCAAAGATTGGATTTGATTTAGGTGGTTCTGGACCAGATATCAGAACTGCAGCATGCTGTGTCGGCCCTGCTTTATGCGAGTGGGCATTGATAGATACATTAGATATTTATACAACGCTCATGAAAGAATATATATTCGATGTCCATAGACCAAGATTTCCATACAAATTTAAGATAAAAATATCTGGATGCCCAAACGATTGCGTTTCAGCAGGAACGAGAAGCGATTTCGCAATAATAGGAATATGGAGGGATGAGATTAAAATCGATGAAAATGCTTTGAAACAATATCCAAGCGAAACATTGGAAATGGTTGCAAAAAGATGTCCTGCAGGAGCTATTACATACAAAAATGGAAAATTCGAAATAGATAATGAACAATGTACAAGATGTATGTATTGTATAAATGTCTTGAACAAAGCATTAAGACCAGGTGACGATAGAGGAGCTACGATACTAATTGGTGCAAGAGCAAGAGGAAGATATGGAGCATTCCTTGCATGGGTCTTGGTTCCATTTATAAAGTTGAAACCTCCATACAAGGAGATTAAGGAATTAATAGATAAAATATTGGATTGGTGGGACGAGCATGGAAATCCAAAAGAAAGGGTTGGAGAAACGATATACAGGTTAGGTTTTGGAAAATTCTTAAAGGATATTGGTTTAGAACCTAAACCTCAAATGGTTTATAGGCCTAGAGCAAATCCATTCTGGAAATACTTCTAAAGGTGATTTCTATGTCGATGGAGCTTAGAGATATTGGACCACCTGATTATAAAAAATTTATGCATCCCGTCTTATTAAAGAATTATGGAAAATGGAAGAGTCATGAACATGTAAAGCCAGGAGTTATAAAGCATATATCAGAGACTGGAGACGTTGTCTATACGGTTAGAGCAGGTATTCCAAAATTCATTTCAACGGAAAGCGTTAGATTTTTATGCGATCTTGCAGATAAATATTGCGATGGATATTTAAGATTTACGACGAGACATAATGTAGAATTCATTGTTACTAAGGAAGAAAATGTCGATAAACTAATAAAGGAATTAGAAGATGCGGGATATCCTGTTGGAGGAACTGGTCACAGTTTAAAGGCGATAATTCATTGCGTAGGATATTTACATTGTAACCTAGCAGCAACCGATTCGCCATCGATTGCAAAGGCTTTGTATGAAGCATTGTACGATTATTTCAAAAGAACAGACTTACCCGAAAGGATAAAGATAGCAGTTTCAGGATGTTTAAATATGTGTGGTGCAACAAATGCTTCGGATATATCAATCATAGGTGTTCATACAAAGCCACCAAGAGTTATAGATGAGGTTGTTCATGCACAGTGTTCTCCAATGGAATTGGTTAAGTTATGTCCTACGTATGCAATTAAGCCAAAGAGGATTAAGAAGAATGGAAAAGTTATAACATCTGTAGAGATCGATCCAGAAAAATGCATGTATTGCGGAAACTGCTATGCAGCATGTCCAGGACTACCTATTCACGACCCAGAAAACGATGGCGTATCAATATGGGTTGGAGGGAAGGCTAGCATGACAAAGCAAGGCATTATGGAATCTAGATTATTGGTACCATTTATACCAAATCATCCTCCAAAATGGGAGAAGGTTGTAGATATAGTTAAGAGAATAATCGATATATACCTAAAGTATGCAAAACCTGATGAGAGATTGGGAGAAATGATAGAGAGAATTGGATGGGAAAAATTCTTCGAATTAATTGATGTTCCATTTACCTATCAACATATAGACGATTTCATATTTGCATATAAAGAATATAGGAAGGGAATAAGTTTTAGATTCACGAAGCATGTGAAATAGCTAATTTTTTATATTTTTTATTTTTATGAAAATAGCATTTTACTTCGATTACGACAAGTATGGTTTAGATCAGGCACCAGCCATATTACAATTTGTTGAATTGTTGAGAAAGGAATTTCACGTCGATTTTTTTACAAATGAAGAGGAAGTTTTAAACAATATAAGTGATTACGATTTACTTGCAATTTCAGTATTTAATTGTCATGAATTGGGAAATGCAATTCTATCTTCGATAAAATCTAAAATCAGGAATGAAGATTTAATAGTTGCAATCGGGGGTCAAGGCATATATGGATTTGAGGAAGAATTGATTAAAGTTCCAAGCATAGATATTGTTGTCAAGGGTGAAGGTGAGATAATATTTCCAACAGTTTTAAAATTGTTGAAAAAGACTAGTGGAAAGGCGATAAAGGTTGATACTGAGATAAATGTTGATTATAGAGTTTTACCAAAAGGGTATGATTTGGAACTGTTTAGGTATGATTTTATATCACCAATACCTGATTCTAATGCTGAAGAGATAGTAAAAACTGGATTTAAGAGGAAGTTTGGAAAATATACGTTGGAAATCCCTTTGAAAAACGTTTATATAAAGTCGAAGAGTAAACGCATCTATAGGGCGAGTGTGGATGAATTTTATAAAAAGAATAAGGAGAGATATCCGGATTTAAAATATGAAGAATACATAAAAGCTATACATAATTATCCCAATAATGAAGAGTTGAACGAACTTTTGGATGATTATCCATGGGATATAATTAAGAGGAAGAGATATAAAGGATTAAGCATATATTCTCAAAGAGGATGTAACTGGTTTAAATGTACGTATTGTGCAATCGTAACAAAACCAGGGAGGAGATTAAGAGTGGATAAGGTTTTAAAAATAATAGAGAATGCTAAAAGAAATGGTATAAGATATGTTACATTTGAAGATGATCAATTTATACAAGATGAGGATTATATTAGAAGATTATGCAAGGGAATAATAATGAAGAGATTGAATGATATAATTTTTGGTGCAATGGTAAGGGTTGATTCGATAAAGAATGATGATTTGTTGCAAATTTTAAGGGAGGCAAATTTCGTTAAGTTACAGATTGGCATAGAGACTTTTTTGAAGGATAAGGTGAAGTATTTCAGGAAGTATTATGAAGGGAGAGAGGATGAATATATTGAAATGTCGAGAAGGATTGTTTTCAAATTATTTGAGCATGACATAATCCCGGGAATATTTATAATTTTGACCAGACCTAAAGATAAATTTGTATTGACAGAAGTTATTGATGAGGTTGAAAAAATTCTCGAACTATTACTCGAATGTAAAAGGAGATATAACAAATTGCCCGATATTTCAATAAATTCCTTGCTATTTGCATATCCTAATTCTTATTTAATAAGGCATGAAAGGTATAAAAAAATTCTCGTACCTGCATATTTAGAAAGGAATGGAAATTGTTTTAGGTTAAAATTCTTAGAAATTCCTTACATATTTGATTTTAAGAATTTTTCACACGAATTTTTTATAAATATCTTAAACGAAATTGTTAAAAGGAAGGGATTGAATCCAAATTCTGCAGGTGAAAGGATAGAACATATAGGAGAAATTTTGGAAGCAATAGAATTCGTAACCAATCTAATGAATGATCCTAGATACATTCTCGAATACTTATTATATAAATTGTACAAGAAGGGAATTTTAAAAGATGTATTTAATAAGATTGGATTCATGTTCGATAAATCTATGAGCGATTACGATGTTTATATAAATTTAAGAAGAATATTTTCAAAAATTAATCCTAATAAGCTTATAGAAAAGTTATACTCGTTCAATGAAATTCGAGAATTGTTAAATGAAACGGTTGAAGAA
>JALUTC010000018.1 GCA_027058345.1 archaeon
ATTAAATCTTCTTCCTTAATTTCGAATATATCCTTGTTAAGGGGACATGCGAGAAGAAGAGCACCTTCCTTATTAAGCATTATTAAAAGCTCCTCAATCGTAGGTAAGCCTAATTCTTCCATTTTTTTCATCGTTTTCTCCTGAATCTCCTTTGGCATGTCAGGTAAACATTTCAATTCCTTAACATATTTCTTATGAACAACTTTAATACCTCTCGAACCAAAAAATACCGTTACATCTGCACCTTCTCTTAATAAACTTAAAGCCGTTGCTAAACCATTAAATACCTGACACATTTCCTCGTTGAATATAAAAATCGTTACCTTTTTTCTTTTTCTTTCTTTCATAATTATTATCTTAATATCTTTGTCTTAAATATATCCCTTTTTATCCTTTCAATTTCTTCAGCATATCTTATACATACATCTCTTGCCATATCAATCGGATTTCCATCGTAAAATTCTTCGAGACATGAGACTTCGATAGGAGTTCCAGTACATTTTATGTTTATCCCTAAATGTATTTTCATCGAAACATTTGATACTGAAGCAACACTAACCGAAAGCTTCCTTCCTTTGTAATATAAATCTCCAAATCTTCTCTCAACGTTATATTTCCTTAATTGTTCCTGAAATATTCCAACAAGAAGCCTTTGTCTCAAATATGCGATTTCTATGTTTGGAGGTTGTACATCGAAGTGTTCAACTATTATATGTAAGAGATAATCTCCTTTTATTTCATGTCCTCTCATCATATCTAGCTGATCGATCATTTCTTCTTTTTTAACATTCATACCTCCTTTGAAGATTACGATTGAATCTCCTACTATTCCAAAATTTTTCAATGCCCAATGTTGTTGCATTTGACTTCCATCGTAAAATAAATCCTCGTACAATTTTAAAATCGTTATGTTACCAATTCGCATTATTTCCTTCATTATTTATATTATGAATCCATTAGAAGTAAAGATTTCGAAATTAAAGCTTAGAAATCCAACAATGTTGGCCGCCGGTGTATTAGGAATTTCATCAAGCTTATTGGAAAGAATTTATAAAAGTGGAGCTGGAATAGTTGTGACAAAATCTATAAGTAAAAATCCTATAAGAGGAAACAGAAATCCTGTCGTTTACGAGTTAAGGTATGGTTTATTAAATAGCATAGGGTTATCGAATCCCGGTTGTGTAGAATTTTTAAAGGAGCTTAAAGAATTAAGGGAGAAAAATATTCCGGTAATTGTTAGTTTATATGGTGAGAGTATAGATGAGTTTAAATTTCTGGCAAAATTTTTCGAGGAATATTCTCTAGCATATGAAATAAATCTATCTTGTCCAAATGTTGAAAAGGGATTGGAATTTATAAAAGATTTGGATTCCACGTATAATCTTATAAAAGAGGTTAAATCGGTAACAAGAAGACCTATCTTCGTTAAGATTTCTGCAACGGTTAACGATGTTGTTGAATTGGGAAAGACTTGCGAAGAAGCAGGTGCAGATGGTATTGTTGCAATAAATACGATAAAGGCTATGAAAATAGATATAAATTTTAAAAGACCAGTTCTTGGAGGAATTTTCGGAGGATTATCTGGAGAAGCGATTAAACCAATAGCAGTTAGGTGTGTATATGAATTGAGTCGTGAACTCAAGATACCAATAATTGGTTGCGGAGGAATATCGAGTGGAGAGGATGCCGTTGAATTTTTACTCGCAGGTGCATCTGCAATACAAGTAGGAACGGCAATATATAAAAAGGGGGAAAAAATATTTATAGAAATATGCAGATTTATATTGAAATATTTAAGGGAGAATGGTTATAAAAGCGTCAAGGAAATAATTGGTCTTGCACATAGGGATTAATCGAATATTTTTGGTCTAGCATCGTATATTGGATTAAACTTATATAAATTTTTTACGAGCATGCAAATGAGACCGACTTTTGAATGAAGACTACTTGGCAATCTTATCAACCTTTTTAAATCCAATGTTACTTTCGAATCCAATATCTCCTTATTTATTTTTGTAACGATTTTTACAAATTCTTGAAAAATCTTAGACCTTTTCATTTTATAAACGTTATCCTCACTTATTATTTTCAACAAATATTTTTTATACCTCTTGTACCTTTTCAATTCTTCAAGATAATCCATCCTTTTTATTGTTTCGAGAATTGTTCTTTTCAAAATTTTATAGTATGCAAAATTTATAACATCGTCACTAAATGTTATACTCTCGGATGCAATTACAAACTTTAATATCTCACCCCTTTCATAACTTCCAACCTTCATTATATCTTCATCTAAAACCCTTACATGATATCCACGACCAGAAAATACGACGTAAATATTTTTAAGACCTAATTCTTTCAGAGCATCCAAAACGATGAATACATAATCCTTTGCATCATTTAAACATATTTCACAAACTTCTCCTTTTTTGCATTTACAACTTCTTATTGGTAAATCTTTTACATCCAAATCAAATACAAGTTCAGATTTTATCCATCGATCCATTTCTTCAGGTATTTCATAATATGCAACACTGGAATATATTGCATATGGATATCTTTTTCTAATCCATCTCTCAAGCTCATCAACACTTGTGAACTTTCTATACCTATCGCTTGGGCCTTCTCCAGTATAGTCAAAGGCAAATTCTCTATATTCTAGGCTATCGAGAATGAATTTTGGAATATTTTTTGGATTCCATTCGTACTTATAAAATTTCTTCCTATCTTCTAAGCTTACTTCTTTAAACATCGACGACAAATTTTGCTATCCATAAATCGTTCTCCTTTTTTATTTCAAGATTATGATATGTTATTGCCTTAACTTCTGTTTTTAAAACATGTTCCTCTTTTGCTTCCTCTCCATATAATTCTCCATAAAGTCGATACTTATCTTCTATCTTTACCTTAAACTTTGAGAACATCATGTTATATATGTCCTTATATGCTAAAAGAGTCGATAACCATGCAACTAAAAGAAGGTCGATATCCTCTTCCTGTATTTCAACAACCTTCTTCTCTTTAGGATTTACCCTTTCTATATCGCACATTATATTGAAAACTGCTTTCGCTGCATTCTCGAACATTTCTTCTAAAGATTTTCCATACGCAATTATTCCTATATCTGCTGTTGTTTCAAAATATTCAAAACTCTTCATATTAAGGATAAATTATTGTGCCAACATTCTCTCCAAGAATTGCCCTCCTTATAATTTCCAAATCTCTACCATTAATTATTTGAAAATAGATTTTAAACCTAATTATTAAGTGTGGCAACATGTCGTCAACCGGTTTAAATTTCATCGATAATAAATCCTTGGCAGATATCCTATCAATTATCTTTCCTTTATTATATATTCCATGAACATCTGTCAATTTTATTACACGATCAATATTAAGCTTATATGCAATATAACACGCTATACTATCACTAGTAACCCTCCAGGATTTTTCCAAAAAATCATCACCCTTCAATATCTCATAGGGAAATATTATTCCAGGCAATTTTATATTTCTTAAATCATATATCTTATTAAAGTTCAAATGTTTATTAATATAATATCCGTATTGTTCCATTGCAAGAATTGCCAATATATGAGATGTTTCTTCATCCAGAATTCTTTTCTCATATAAATTTCTAACAAATCTTGAGAAAGGCCCTCCTCCAGGAATTATTAATATATTTTTGTGCCTCTTTAATTCTATGGAGATTTCTCTTATATATCTAAACAAACTACCTCCCAATTTTATCAATATCATGCTAGTAATTTATAAACTTTTATCAAGTCATCAATGTTCAACTTATACACCCTTTCTTTCAAATATTCTTCAGGAATGAAGTGAAAATTATATCCAGATAATTTTAAAGCATTTCTTAAACTCTTCTTCTTATGTATAAATATTTTTCTGATAAATTCGAAAAATTCTTTTATATCAATATCTTTAGAAATTCCTCTGTATCTAAATCTAACTATTGCCGAATCAACATCTGGTACTGGGTAAAAATTCCTTCTGGAAACTATTTCGAGTATTTCAACGTCGGAGAATAGTTTTGCGAGAATTGTTATTCTTGAATAATTCCTACTTCCAGGTTTTGCAATTAATCTATATGCAAATTCCTTCTGATATAATATTACAGCAATGTCAAACCCTTGCATCAATATTCTCTCCGTAATTTCAGATGATAATGAAAAAGGAATGTTTGAAACAACCTTATTATACTTTGGCAAATCAATTTTTAAAAAATCTCCCTCTACTATCTCAACATTGTTATAAATACTAAGCTCCTCCCTCAAAACCTTTACCAATTCCTTATCCTTTTCCACAGCTATAACCTTACCAGCCTTCTCAGCTATATATTTTGTAAGATTCCCGACCCCAGAACCAATCTCTAAAACAACATCCTTCTTAGATACATCTGCATACATTACCTCCCTCTTTAATATCCTATCGTTAATTAAAAAGATTTGATCTAAATTTTTTTTGGTTTTATATTATACTTCCTCAAAATCTTCATCACATCCATATTTAATTTTATTTTCATAAGTTAATTATAAATAAAGATAAGGGGATGCAATATGGCAGTTCCAGTAGTTGACCACGAAAAATGTGTTGGCTGTGGTACCTGCGAATCACTATGCCCAGATTGTTTCAAAATAAAAGAAGATGGAAAATCCTGGGTTGTCTGTGATAGTTGTGAAGCAGGAAATTGCAATTGTCAAGAAGTTGTCGATGCTTGTCCAGTAGGAGCAATTTCCCTACAATAAAATCCCTTCCTTTTTTAATTTTTTATTTTTTATCTCACTATTCGTAAAAATGGGGAAGGTTTACATAGTTGGTGCAGGACCAGGAGATCCAGAATTATTAACATTAAAAGCTTATAAAATTATAAAAGATGCAGATGTAATAATCTACGATAGATTGGTAAATAAAGAGATATTAAATTTTGCTAAAAAGGATTGTGAATTAATTTACGCTGGAAAATCTCGAGAAAAAAAGGAGATGTCACAGGAAGAGATAAATTCCTTACTCGTAAAAAAAGCAAAAGAAAAGGATGTCGTTGTAAGACTTAAGGGTGGGGACCCATTCATATTTGGAAGAGTATTTGAAGAGATGCTCGCATTAAAGAAAAATAATATTCCATTTGAAATAATACCAGGAATAACCTCCGCAATTGCAGCAGCAGAAGTTGCTTTAATACCAATAACCGAAAGAAGATATTCCTCAAGCATATTAATCGTAACAGGTCAGGAAGCTGATAAAGATGAAAAAAGGGTAGATTTCTCTAAAATAAATGCCGACACAATAATAATATTAATGGGTGTAAAAAACCTTGAAAAAATAGTGAATGAATTGAAAAAATTTAAAGATGAAAACACCCCGGTTGCAATCGTAGAAAATGCTACCTTAAAAAATCAAAGAATAATAACTGGAACATTAAAGAATATTGTAGAAATGGCAAGAAAAGAAAACGTTAAACCACCTGCAGTCATAATCGTTGGCGAAGTCGTAAAATTAAGGGAGGAATTGGTATGAAAATAATCTTAGATGGTAAACACTTAAATATAAAATTTAGCTCGGCACACTTCATCATAGAGCATGAAAAATGTTCAAAACTTCATGGCCATAACTTTTATGTAACGGTTGAAATCGAAGGAGAAATAATCGATGAAAAGGGATTTGTAATAGATTTTCTGCACATTAAAAATATGTTAAAAAGTATCTGTAACAATCTCGATCATAAAGTTCTCGTACCAGAAAAGTATGCAAATATTGTAAACGATTACGTAGAAATTAAAACGGATAAAATTTATAAAATCCCTAGAGAAGATGTCATACTATTACCTGTTAATAATGTTACCTCTGAAGAATTGGCAAAATTTATATTTGACAAATTAAAAGTATACTTAAAAGAGTATAAAAATGTTAAATGGTTGAAAGTAATTGTTGAAGAAGAACCTGGACAAGGAGCTTCAATTGAAGGAAGGTTATGATAATTTTTGAAACTATACTTTACTTAATAATTTTAATATTTGCTGCTTATCTTTTAAGCGAAAGTTCTGAGAAATTGGCAAAAAGATATGGTGCAAATTTTACAGGTGGCGTCATTCTTGCTCTAATAACAGTAATGCCAGAATATATGTTTGTAATATATGCATGTTTAAAAGAACAATACCTCGTTGCCGTTGGTTCGGCTGTTGGTGCAGCTGCAATGCTCGTAACGTTAGGGTATGGAATAGTTATACTATTGGCTACAACGTTTAGTAAAAATCCTGTAGAAAAAATAATATTATCGAAAAAGACAAGAATCGATTCATTGTACCTTCTCATAACAAATATCGTTGCATTAATCTTAGCAATAGAAAATAGGGGGTTTGACATAAAAGATGGTATAATTCTTATGTCTCTATTCTTTTTATACGTAATACATTCCTATAAATCTATTAGAGAATTTTCTGAAACAGAAGACGTTGGCTCATTAAAAAGAAGTATTATCATGTTAATAGTTGGAGCAATCTTAATATTAATATTTACAGAACCTTTCGTTGAATCGATATTAAAATTATCCAAAGAGTTAAATGTCTCTGCAGTTGCCCTAGCAATAATTATTAGCCCTATAGCATCTGAAATGCC
>JALUTC010000019.1 GCA_027058345.1 archaeon
GAATAAAGGTGAAATTTTACAAGAAATTTTTGGAAGAAAATCCATTTAAGACTGAGGATTATCTTGGAGAGATTAAGAGTTGTAAAATCTGCGGCTATATATCATCGGGTGAAATTTGCTCCTTTTGCAAATTATTCAAAAAATATAAATAATTATGAAGAAGTATATCATCTTATTCTCTCTCGTTTCAATTCTAACATTAATTCTAGTATATAATTATTTTGGGGTAAAGGGAATAATTAGGCTTATATTAGGAGGAATATTCATTTCATTGGCTGCCGCATCGGTATTTTTCCTCGCAGTCTCTATTTATGCTAGAAATTTGAAATATTCTCTCTTATCTTTATATTATCTTTTACTAGCTTGCTTTCCAATATATTCGCTCATAGTTTGGAAAAATTTTCTCAAATTTTTATTAATACCTGTTCTTCTATTGATTATTTCAACAATTATAATATATTTAAAGTTATCCGAACCAGAATTTGGCATAATTGAGAGGTTTTACTCTCCGGAAAGGTTGGAAAAGAAGGGGAAGCTATACCTTGCTGCTAGAAAATATGAGGAGAAGAAAAATTATGAAAAGGCTGCCGAACTTTATTTAAAGTCAGGATATATTGAATCTGCAGCATATGTATATGAGGAAGCCGGAAAATATAAAGAGGCTGCTGAGTTATTTGAAAAAATTTATGAGAAAGAAAAGGACGATTATTATTTAAGAAGGGCTGCAGAATTATATGAAAAGGCGGGATTATATCATAAAGCTGCAAGATGTTATGAGATTCTTGGAAATGAAGAAGGATATTTTTTAGAAGATGCTGCAAAATTATATGAAAAAGCAGGTCTAAAAGATAAGGCGAGAGAGATATGGAAAAAGGTTGCAGAGTATTATCTGAAAGAAGCTCAGGAAGAACCAGTATTCTATGAGGATGTTGCAATAGCTTATGAGAAGATTGGGGATAAAGATAAGGCGAGAGAATATTATTTAAAGTTTGCAGAATATTGTATAAAAGAGGCTGAAAAAGATCCAAATTGGTTAAAATATGCCAAAGAAGTTTATGAGAAGTTAAACATGAAGGATAAGATTAAAGAGATAGAGGAATTGGAAAGGAAAATTAGAAAGGAATAGCTTTTTTAATAAAATATGAGGATATTGGTAACTGCAGCCCTTCCTTATGTAAATAATGTTCCACATATTGGAAATATTGTCGGAAGCCATTTACCAGCAGATATCTTTGCAAGATTTTGCAGATTAATGGGATACGAAACATTATTCATTGGAGGAAGCGATGAGCATGGAACACCGATAGAAGTTACTTCAAGAAAGCTTGGAATACCGCCTAAAAAATTGTGTGATGTCTTTTATAAAATACATAAGGAAATATATGATTGGTTCAATTTTAGTTACGATAACTTCTCAAGAACGTCTAGAGAAATTCATCACGAAATAACAAGAGAATTCTTTAAGAAAATATATGAAAGAGGATATATTATAGAAGGATATTTAAATCTTCCTTACTGTGAAAATGATAAGATGTTCCTACCTGATAGGTATGTTTACGGAAAATGTCCAAAATGTGGCTATGAACTTGCTAGAGGAGACCAATGCGAGAAATGTGGAACGCTTTTAAATCCGGAAGAATTAATTGATCCAAAATGTTCCATATGTAATAGTAGACCTATATTTAAAAGGGTCAAACATCTATTCTTCGATTTAAAAAAGCTTGAAAAGGATTTGGAAAATTGGATAAAAAGTAAGGAAGGAATTTGGTACGAACATGTTATAAAATTAAGCCTATCAATGATAAGGCAAGGATTGAAGCCGAGATGCATATCAAGAGATTTAAAATGGGGTGTGAAGATTCCTCTTAAAGGATATGAAGATAAGGTATTCTACGTGTGGTTCGACGCACCTATAGGTTATATATCGTCAACTGTCGAATATTTTAAGAAAATTGGTAAGGAAGATGATTGGAAATTATTTTGGAAGGATAA
>JALUTC010000020.1 GCA_027058345.1 archaeon
GGTAAGGAAATTAAAGGATAAAAATTTCAATATCTATTTAGATAGAGAGTATGAATTTTTGCCTCGAGAACTTTACGATGTAACATCTACGAAAGATTATAAAGGATTGGTTCTAGTTCTTGGTGGAGATGGTACAATATTAAAGGCTGCAAAGCTTGTAGGTAATGATGCATTAATTCTTGGTGTAAACTTTGGTTTGAGAGGATTTTTGACAGAAATTTCACCAAACGAATTATGGAAAGGAATAGATTTGTATTTAAAGGGGAATTATAAGGTTGATGAGAGATTTAAACTAGAGATATTGTTCAGGGATAAGAGGTATGAAGGATTGAACGAGGTTGCGATAATAACGTCTAGACCTGCAAAATTGTTAAAGTTTAGGATTTATGTTGACGATACATTCATCGATGAAGTTCAGGCAGATGGATTAATCGTTGCAACACCCACTGGTTCTACGGCTTATTCTTTATCTGCAGGAGGTCCTATAATAGATCCGAGAGCAGATGTATTTGTATTAAATTATATATGTCCATTTAGATTATCAATTAGACCAATAGTTATTCCTAGCAATGTTAAGATAAGGATTGAATATGTTAAGGAGAATGAGGTTGAATATTCCTACTTAACAATCGATGGCGAAATTAAGGACAAGATATATAGAAATGAATGTATTACAGTATACAAGTCAAAAAATGTTGTCAAATTTGTAAGGTTTAAGGATAATTATTATAAAAAGGTTAGAGAACTTTTAATATGAGAAATGTTTATGTAGTTGATTCAGGATTTTTTATAGAAGGAATAAATGTTAACATTTCAGATGTATACACAACATCACATGTTGAGAAAGAAATAAAGAGTTATATAGCAAGGATTAGAATTGAATCCTTAAAATCTCAAGGGTTAAAAATTGTTGAAATAGATGATAAGGACATCGATAATATTAAGAAGAGGTTAAATTGCAAAAACCTATCAGATACGGATATAAGTTTAATAGCACTATGCTTTAAGTTAAGAGAAAAAGGTTATAATCCCGTATTAATTACGAACGATTATTCCTTGCAAAATATTGCAAAGATTTTAGGTTTCGAAGTATTAGGTATAGGTTCTAAAAGGATAAGAAAGGTTTATTTTCCGATAAAATATTGTAAAAATTGTAAAATATATTATAGTGACGACGAAAAATTTTGCAAGAATTGCAATAGTAAGTTAATTATAAAGTATATTTGAAAATAAAAATATGAGACTTGAAGATTTGATAAAAAAGGCTAAGGAATTAAAAAGGATGGGGTATACAATTGGACAGATTGCGGATACATTAAATGTATCGAAAGATACTGCATTATGGTTGGTTACGCATGAGGAAATTGGTAAGGAAATAAGACTAGAAGATATTTACATTGATTTATCGACTATATCTAAGGATGCATATTGTATTTCGGCAATTTCATCAATAATGGCAAGATTGATAAAAAGAGAGATTGGTGAAAAGAATGTTGATGTTGTTCTCGGAATATCGAATGCTGGGATACCATATGCATTGAAGATAGCAGAAATTTTGGATTCAGAATTTGGAATAATAATCCCAAGGAAGCATATGTGGGAACCAAGTGAAACTGAGAGGAAAACGTTTCTACTCGATGGTTTTGCAAAAATATACAATAGAAATGTTGTCATAATCGATGACGTGATAACATCTGGAACTACAATGAAGGAAGCGATTGCATTGGTTAAGGAGATGAGAGGAAATCCAATACTTTCATGCGTGATAGTTGATAAGAAAGGATTAAAGGAGATTGATGGTGTAAAAGTATTATCTTTAATTAAGTTAACAATAATTTAATTTAATAGAAGATAAATTTTTTGCCGCCGTAGCTCAGCAGGTAGAGCGTCCGGCTGTTAACCGGATGGTCGGCGGTTCGAATCCGCCCGGCGGCGAATAATTTTTATAATTATTTGTAAGAAAGATTTTTGATCATCATATTC
>JALUTC010000021.1 GCA_027058345.1 archaeon
ATATCAGAAATTTAAAACAATAGGCAAAGAAATTAAAACTGTATCAATTAGAAACTTTACACCTGCTAAGGTTAAGAACTTTCAGCTATTCTATGACAAGAAGCTATCTAAACTATTGCTTATAACTGAATATGAAGATGGTAATATTGTTTTCTATGAGTTTAATGAAGATGACTATTGGTATATAAGCGACATAGTTAGAGATCCAAAAACTGGCAAAATAATAGGAGATTTAGTAATGTTGAAAGATTCAGCACTAACAATGCTATGCGATTTGCTCAAAGTCTATTGTTACATTGATGTAAGATTTAAGAAGCAAGAAGGAAATAAGATAATTACCGAAGGAATATTCATTAAATTTAAAGAACCTGTTAATCCAATCATGCTAATGTTATTGGAGCAAAAATTATCGATTGACGATTTACTTAAAGTGATTGAAAAATATAATGTTCTAGCAAATGTGATAGAAAGAATTGACAAAATTGAAAGAGTTGAAATACATACACCGAATAAAAACTTACAGCATACAATCAATGCAGCAATAACGAAAACTAGAGCAAAAATACTCAGAAAAAACTTAGGATTACCAATAGGTATAATTGTTCCAAAATAACTTTCATTTTTAGGTGATCATTAATGATGTGGTTATATTTGGTTGTTAAAACACCTGCGAAAGAACATGTATTGATAAACCTAAACAACATTATTGATATCAGTTTTGAGGAATTGATGAAAAGAATTGTAATTAGAGACAAAAATGGAATCACAACAACATATGAACTAAAAGAAATTGAAAGTATGCAACTTATTGATGAGTATTACATTGTTGAGATAATCAAAAGATTGATAGAAGCTAGTAAAGGTGATGAACATGAAACTCAAAGAAATCGTTGATTACATTTCAGACATAATCGATAGTATTCTTGATAGCAGATATCCATCAATGCCAGCATTCATTGTTTATTATCTTCCAGATATTGAGGAATCAACAATTGCAGAAGTGATTGATAAGTGTGTAATGCATTATGGCGATTCAATTCAGAGATTGTATCAAAGAGGAATAATCGAATTCAATGTGAATGATGTTAAGCGAATCTTATACGAAAAATACAAGGATATATTGCATAAGAAGGTGAAGGAGATATGGAAGCAATATTGAAGGAACTGTTAGATAAAGCGTGCGAGTATTGTGAAGCCAAAACATGTCAGTGCTGTAGGGAATGCTCCTTAATCAATGTTATTCTAAACTTTGCTAGAGAGAAGAACATAAAGTTAAATGCTTGGAATAAGAATTGAACACTATTGCGATTTAGAAGATGTTGAAGAATATCTTGAGTCATTAGCATTTGCTAGTGAAATATGGTCTAAAGTATATAGCACAAGGAGATATTGAGTTTCATTTTTCTCCTTCCTATTTTTATTTTTCGTATTGTTTAGCACCACTTATAAGTGGTTTCAGTTATGCGAGTTTATTGTTTTGTATAGGCAAATTTATAGCATAGACAATATTCTTGAATGCGTTATTATGCGTATTAATTAATAGAGAGAGAATGGGGTGATTGAATGGAGGAAAAGGTTGTAATACGATTGAGGAGACCGGATTTGAAGAATCTTTTGAATAGAAATGAAACGATTCTAGTAACCAACAATGCAGATTTAGGAGTATCAGCGCATTTAAGTGATAAAGGCGACAAGATAGTGATAACACTAGACGCTACTTGGATAGGTGAAGTAATGCAGATTGAGGTTCCTAAAGAGTTGATTGAATTTGAAGAGTTAGGTGATTAACATGGTTTGGGTATTAGCACATTTTGATGCACATGGTTTTTGCCTTTTGAAAGCAATGCTTGAGAGATTGAAAAATGAACAGAGAGTAACAGTTATAAGCAAGTTCCCAGATACAGGACCTGAAAGATTGCCAGATACAATTGATGTTTACTTCAGTCAGATGATTAATGATACCGTTTATATTTTAGAT
>JALUTC010000022.1 GCA_027058345.1 archaeon
ATATAGATAGTTCTAGGTGTAGAATCGTCGAGAAGATACTGGATAAAATGTTTGCATCAGGTAAGATCCTTATTGAAGCCCCGACAGGCTGGGGGAAAACAACGGTTGCTGTCATATCTACGTTACTGTATAACTTGGCTAAAGAGGAAGAGCCGAGGACAGTTATATATACATCAAAAACTCATAATGTTCTAATCAAAGTTTTCAATTTATACAAAGAAATATTGAGAGCTAGTCCAGGTAAATTAAGAGACATTAAGCCTATACTATATTTAGGTAAAGAAGTCACATGCCCATACGCGATTACTTCCGAATCCGACGATGATTACATATACGGGTTATGCGAATTTCTAAGATACAACTCAATGTGTAATTATTATATTAATTTCCAAACATCATTTGGTGAAGCCAATAGATATATAATTGAGAATTGGAGACATATAGATAATATACTCGGTAAGGATTCCCAATTAGATTTCGATAAATGCCTTTATTATACAATAAAAAATAGCTTACCTGATTTCAACATAATTATAACTTCTTACTACAATCTATTCATAGACCCCTCACAATATTCCAGAGATAAATACAACTATAAATCACCTATCATAATCATTGACGAAATCCATAATCTACCAAGATACTTTTTTGAGCATACAATCAGTAAAGTGCATATAAATGATTTAAAAATAATAGAAAATGTATCTACAACATTCAATAAAATTGTATCATCGCCAAAATTGGGAAGAATCAAATTGCCCGACATAATAGACATTGAAACATTATATTCCCTTAAATTGGAATTAGATGACAAGATTAGAAATTATTTTAGAACTACAAGAAATAGAAATTTACTGTCAACATTATATAGGGTAAGATTATTTACATTAAGTGCCCTAATGAAATATGAGTCTGTAGATCTATATTATGACAAAACTAACCACATTATATATCTACTACCGCGGTCTAGACTAAGTAGACTACCGAAGATTTTAAACCAGTTTTACGCAGTCATAGGACTCTCGGCCACATTATCCCCTATCGAGACATATAAAAATGTTTTATTTGGAGATGAAGAAGATGTGGAATTAATATCCATCGTAGAGTATCCTAAGGAACTCCCTAAACCAAGGATATTCATAGATTACGAATACACGTCTAGATATAGAGATAGAACTATTTCTATGATAGAAAGGGTAGCTAAAAAGATATTTGAGATTGCAGCCAATAAAGGCAACACATTGGTTTATGCAGCATCATATGAATTAACTAAATACATATATCAGGAACTAAAAAGATATATATTTAGTGATTCATCGACATCCATAGAAGTTTTTCTAGATGAACGAGGAAAAAGAGGGGCTTTAGGTACACTATTGGAGCTCGTCAAAGTTCATGGTACCAAAAAGATCATATTTCTATCCTCTCAGAGAGGAAGTTTAAGTGAAGGAATAGATATTCCATCGATATTCAATAATATAATAATATATGGCCTATCACTTCCACCTTTCAATTTAGAAGACTATTTATATACTAAGTACATGTTGAAAAAACCAATATACAGAGGGAAAACGTTGGAATCCCAGATACAATCTACAGTGCTATCCTTAATACAAAGTATCGGAAGAGTATTGAGGAAGGGCAATCCATATGTAAACATATACATCTTCGATTGGCGATTTAGGTGGAGAATATTTAGAAGATATTTTCCTAAATGGTTCGATAACCTTCTAAATAATTATGAGTAAATAATAGGAATAGGATCTATACGCCTCTATTTATAACAAATCTGATTTCAAAACACCAATTTCCTTCCCTTCATTAACATCTACAATTACCCTCCCTAACATTAATTTATCGTAACTTCTCTGAGCATACGATGTCGGAATTAAAGTATAGGCCATATATCTACTAAAGTCCAAACCTGTGACAAATACAGGAACATGAATATCCTCTATAGACAAC
>JALUTC010000023.1 GCA_027058345.1 archaeon
ATATGATGGTAGAAATATATACTCCTGGACATAATTATTTAACGGATACCCTAATAATGTGGGGAATATCTTATATAGCAATAGATGCATGTGATCCATATAATTCTAAGGTATTAGGTTTTGGTGGAAGATATAAAATTATTCTCAAAGAATACAATAGTGATAACTTTAATATAAGGCTAAGAGAAATATTAACTGAAATTCGTGAAGGTAATAGATTTAATAGAGGATTTGATAGTGATACGCGAAATGGTATAATAAGAACAATCGATAGAATTTTAGACGAATTAAATGAGAGAAGGAGCATAAATATACCTGATATATTTGAACCTGAGCATATTAAAAATAATAGTGAAGGACGTTTTAAGAGAAGATCAAACCTTATTAGATTATATCTCCCATTATCTGCTATTTACGGTAAGTATCGGACATATGAATATAAATATATAGAGGAGCCATACTTTGTTTGTAATTATTGTCTACTATTTTCAAGTATAGGAATAATTTCAGCAGCAGGTATTGTTCAACAAAGAGGTAACGCTATATATAATGTATTAGGGTTTGAGGGAGAAATATCACTATATTATCTTAGCAGATTATTTAGACCTATAAGCTGGTTTACAGAAAGTATGAGAATTCTCCAACAGGCATTCAATTATGATGCGTCTTTAACAAAACTTGGACAATTATTTACGTGTTATTTAGAAATACCTAGAAACATTCGCAGAGAGCTTCCTAAAATACATTGGTATATGTTTCTCTACTCCTATGATATTGGTAAAACAAAAAGAATATCCAGCTATCAAATGATTGATTTGGCTCCAATAATTTATACCATTGATAAGATAGAAGAAGAATATTATGAGCTGCCGAGATTGATTGAAATATTATTAACACGAGAAGAAATTATAGATAAAGGTGGTGATGCCGTAGTCAATCTTCTAGGAGAACTCTCGTTTAACAGAGATATAAATACTGTATATAAAATTCTAAGAGTATTAAGGTCAATTATAACTAATACTGAAGACGAGGATTTAAGAAATATTGTTAATAATTCATTGGCAAAGGGTCTCCTTAAGGCTATTGAATAAAAGAGGTGATTTTTTTTGGAATTTATAAATAAGTGTGAAGATATTCTTATACATTATCTCAAAAAGGTATATGGGGATAAAAAATATAATGCTTATAAGCACCAAAAGGAATCATGGTATCATATTTATAAAAATTCCGGAGAAAAAGTTATATTAATTCAAGTACCAACAGCCGGGGGTAAAACGGAATGTGCTATTATTCCATATTTATACCAATATGTGTATGATGACTGGTTTCTCGCACCAGGTTTAATATATGTTTTACCAAATAAAACATTAATATTCTCACAGTATCATAGGATAAAGAAACTATGCGAAATTGTATGCAATAAAAATATTAATGTTGTAGTAGACCTTGGAGGAATTTATCCTGGAAAGACTTTTCTCTTTGGAGATATCGTGTTAACAACTCTCGACGCATTTGCTTATGGACTAATAGCAAAAAGAACGATAATACTTAATAAAGATGAAAATATTGGTAAAACTTTATTTCCAATAGGAAATATTGCTACATCTTGTATCGTTTTCGATGAAGTTCAAATGTATCAGGATTCACACTATTATACTCCACGAGTACTTGGTAAAATTATTAAAATCCTATTCAAAAGTGGAATACCAATAATTATAATGTCTGCTACAATGCCTAAAATTCTTGAAGAAAAATTATTAAATGGCATTTATAAGAGTGATATTGAAAAGATAAAAGGTTCTAAGGTAAAACGTGGAAGTATTTCTGTCAATTTGGAAAGAGATAAGAAATTACTGGACTTTTTATCTTCAAAGGAATTTGGAAGACTCTTGAACGAGTATGAAAGAATATTAATAGTATTAAACACGGTAGAGAGAGCAATAAGAG
>JALUTC010000024.1 GCA_027058345.1 archaeon
TTACAATTCCTATATTTGTTAAGCCAAATGTTAAAGATAATGTTTACATAACTCCAATAGTTCTAAAGTATAAGGATCCAGATATGAAAGAACATGTTCAACGATTAACCATTGGAATACTTGTAAGAGGGTATATATCTTTGGGAATATCCGATGTAAAGATTAGTCCAAAAGAAATAAGGCCCGGATATAAAGGTGTAAGAATTACAATTTCGTTGAAAAATTCTGGAAGCACTGATGCTAAAGAAGTTATTGCATCTTTAAACATTTCTTATCCATTTAAATATTCATACTCAAGTATACCGGAAAAATTTTTAGGAGATATTCCTCCAGGAAGGGTATCGGTTTTAAATTTCTTTCTAGATGTTGATAAATATGCTAAAGATGGAGAATACAGTATACCATTAATATTAAAATATAAGGATAGATACGATAGAAGTTACGAAGAGGTTAAGTATATAAAGGTTGTAATAAAGCCTAGACCTTACATAGAGGTTGTATCATACAATACTGTTCCAAAAATTGTTTACAATGGTGATAAAGGTAAATTATATATTAAGGTGAGAAATGTTGGAGAGGAAACTGCTAGGAATATTGAGATTAGAATTATACCAGATGTTTCTCATCCAATTGAGTTCGAAGATAAAACTTTTTTCATAGCAAGTTTAAAGAGTAATGAAGAAGCGAAATCTGTCTTTAACTTTAAGATAAGTCGAAAGGCATTGGAAAATGATTACATATTAAAAGTCTTAATTAGATATAGTGGTGATTGGGAAGAAAACGATTACAATATTTATACAAGAGAGGATAGCATTAAAATTAGTGTAAAGCATAGGGAATTACGTACAAATATTATTTCGATATTAATTGCAGCAATAATTTTGATAGCACTTACTTTAATATATAAATATAAAAGGAAATAATGGGCCCGCGGGGATTTGAACCCCGGACCTCCGCCGTGTGAGGGCGGCGTCCTAAACCAAGCTAGACTACGGGCCCGTTATTTTCATATATTAATAAAAGATGACTGTTTTTAACTTATTAAGAAAAGAAATAAGAAGATGTTTGGAAAAGGTTGGCATAAGGTCACCGACGGAAATTCAGAAGATAGCAATTCCTGAAATATTGAAGGGAAAAAATGTTATAATTTCTTCTCCTGTTGGATCTGGTAAGACTGAGGCTGCTTTATTACCAATATTTCACATGTTTTTGGAAAGGAGACCTAAACCAATAAGTATCCTTTATATTACTCCATTGAGAGCTCTCAACAGAGATTTACTCGATAGGTTAAAAATATATTCTGAAGAACTTGGAATTGATATACAAATAAGGCATGGAGATACGAGCGAAAATATAAGAAGAAAGCAATCGAAAAAGCCTATGGATATGTTGATAACAACGCCAGAGACATTGCATGCAATAATTGTTGGGAAAAGAATTAGAGAATATTTAAGGAATGTAAGACACGTTATCATCGATGAAGCTCACGAACTAATTAATAGTAAGAGAGGATGTTTATTAATATCGACGCTTGAAAGACTTGAAGAGATGGCAAGATTTCAAAGAATTTGCCTTTCTGCAACTGTATCTGATGAGGAATTGTTTAAGAAGTTTTTCAAATGTGATATTGTATTAAAAGTTAATATTTCGAAGGAATTTGAAATAACTGTAGAGAGACCAAGAGTTTACAAAAAGGATAAGGAGATTTCTTCAAGACTTTCATCAAATATTGATTTTGCAACAAAGTTGAGGAGAATATGTGAAATATTGGATGAGAAGAATTCATGCCTTATATTTACAAATACTAGAGACAGTGCGGAATTTTTAGCACATAATCTGAAGATTTTCAGAAATGATGTTGAATTGCATCATGGTTCATTGTCGAGAGATGTTAGGGAGGAAGCTGAGAAGAGGTTGAAAAAAGGTGATATAAAAGCTTTGGTATG
>JALUTC010000025.1 GCA_027058345.1 archaeon
CCTTTATATAGTAAAGATAGGAATGGGATTGCTTCGTATGGAATTTTTATATTTATCGGGTAGAATATGTTTGCGAGCATTCCTATGAAATAAATCGTTGATGAAAATGATATATATTCTGATAGCTTCATATCCTTACAAATCTACTTGCGAGGAAAATTCTATCGAGAAGTGCATCCAATTTATCCCCGGACAATATGTTGTATAGGTATCCTGCAGCAAGTAATGCGATTATATATGCGAGTATTGGTATTACTACGAGGTTCATGAATAGTGTTTTAACAGCATCCAATAACAATTTAATTATTGGGCCTAAAATTGATGTTATATTAAGTATTATTCCTATAATTTTTTCCAATGTCCCGGTTAATGATGCCTTTTGCGTCTCCTCACTCTTTAACTCTTCATAACCAATTTTCTCCTTGATTTCTCCCTCCCTTTTTTTCAATTCATTAATTTCCTTATGAATATCCTTTATATCGTAGAATATGTAGAATGATATTGGTAGGAAAATCATGAATGCGAGAGATATTGCAAATATTGCAGCACCTATGCTTCTCGTAACTTTTGGGACTAAAAGTATTGATGAAATTGTTAGAAATGTTAAACCGTATGTTGTGAAGAATTCAAAGATTGCTTTTACAAAATATGAAAATGCTACTATCAATCCAAGTATTGGCTCAACCGTATCAACGAGCTTATTTATCCCATCTAATAGAGGAACTGTTGAAACTATTCCGTTTATCCATGTTAAGAAAACGAGAAGACCAATTCCGTAGTTTAAATTCGTGTTAAGCCTTTCTATAACAGCTTGTTTTAATCCGTTATAATTTATTATGTCCAAGATTTTACCAACAAGACCATTTATTATCAACAATGCAATTATAGCAAATATTATTATACCGGCAATTTCCCTCTTTGCAGATTCTTTTATCTCTATGTTACCGGATAATAATCCGAGTCCGTATTTGAATATTATGAAAAATATTTCAATCGTAAATACTATTGCAAAAGCAGTTAACGTAATGTCTGGCATATAAATTCTTCACCCTCAATCTTATACCTATCAACAAACCAAAAATCATCCCTCTTTTTTATTATGAAAGATATCAATCTTATATCAAACTCCGGCTCCCTTCTAATTACGAGCTTGTTATTCTTTATCCCTTCAACTTTATAAGTATCCGGATCTATCGTCCTCGAATCCCTAACGATTATTTCATCATCATGTATTTCCGAAATCTCAACCGGATTGTTTAAGAAGCAAAATATATGTAGAAGCTTTTCAATATTTTCAACCGATTCTATAATATAATAATTCGTATTTGTTGAAATGAATCCGTAATAAGTCCTCCTAAAATTTATAACCTTTATCATGTTATCCTCGATTGATATTATTCTCGAATATGGTTCGATTGAAAAAATCTTATTTTTATCAAGAATGTTAATAATATTTTTTACCTCTCTCCCATTGCTTTTGTATACTAATTCTAACATGGATAAGAAAATTTTATTACTTTAAATCCAAAAAACACAAAAACATGTCAAGGAAAAGGAAAAAGAAAAGGAGAAGGGTTAAGGAATATGTTGAAAAGGAATTGGTTGCGAAGTTGACGATAGAATTTATAAATGCTGTTAAGTTATTGCAATATGCGAAGGAGGCTATTGATTTTTTAATTGAGAGGGTAATTGAAAAGGATGAGAATGTATCGCCAATACTTCTATTTCGTTCAATGATTGATAAATACGATTTGAGATATCAAAGCTTGAAAGAAGATGGATATATTTTCGATTTGCATGAGATAAAGGTAAAGGATACCGGAGAAGAATTTTACATTTCACTAATATTTGAAGGAAATGAAAAAAATGATAAGGTCTTGATTAAAAAATTGCTCGACATATTCATCGATATATCACCGGGGAAGAAAAAGAGGTGTTTGAAATGTATGGATTGAGAAGAATAGTTTCAATAGATGGAAATAGAATAAAGATGATAAGAAGAATAACAAGCGGTTATAAAAAAATGCCAATACTTTGCTTACCGAAGATTATAGAGGAGTATGGGTTTAAAATAGGTAGTGATGTTGAGGTTGAGATATCGAATGAGAAAATTGTTATAAAACCGATAAGGAAGTGAAACTATTGAAAGAGCTTGTATGAAATTATTTTACAATTTTTTAATTTTTTACAAACATTTTTCCCATCATAGCATGGTATCCATACATTCGATAAATAAAGGTCGAGTATTATTTTCTTACCACATTTAAGTTTAAATCTTACTTTTCTCGATGCAAATATATCGAATTCTATATCTTTTGCATAAAACTCCAAGAAACCATATTTCAACCGGATAACATATTTCTTCATTCCCTTAATCGATTTGCTATTAAAAGGATAAAAATCAAAGGGTTATGTTGAAATACATTGAAAGGGTTGAGAGAAAGGAAGCGATAGAAAAGGCGATAAGATTTATAACATTGTTTACGGTCTTATTGAGATTCAAAAACAAGGAGAATGCCTTTCTCGAAGCAAGTAAGGATTTCTTTCCTGAGTATCATGAAAGGATAAAAAGGCTTGGATTAACCGTTGAAGATGCTTTGGAAGAGCTTTCCAAAAAATATAGCAAGATATCCGAAGCTATTTCAATCTCGTTTAAGCTATATAAGGCTGAGTTTAAGAATCCGAAACAAGACTTTGACAGGGTATTTAAGGAAAGCATGGATTTAATAAGAAGGGAAAGAATGAGGGAGCTTGATTCATTTGAAAGAAAATTTGGATTCTACTTTTCAATGCTTATATTTTCACCAATAATTTTCCTCATGCTTGCACCGGCTATTCTCTCAATAATTGGTTTGAATTTGAATATCGTGATGATAATATTAAGCATCGTCATGGCAATATCAATGCTATTCATCCTATTATTAATTACGGAGGAAAGGATTGAGGAAATAAAGGATTATATCGTTTTGGCAATTCTTTCAATGCCATTCCTAACATTGCCACTCGTATCATATCTTTATTTCAAAATTTTCCTGAAGAATAAATATTTAAAGGAGGAATATGAGAAGGCGAGGTATGAGGAATATGAATTGATAAGTTATTTGCAGGATGCATATATAAAGATTTCGCAAGGATATCCAATAACGTTCAAGGAATTTTCATCAAAGGAATTTCTTCTCGAAGTCGTTAATAAGGTTTTGAAGGAAATTCAATTGTATGGAAAATCCGGGTTACCGATATTGAAATCCTTAAGGGATTATATTGTTGAGTTTGTTGATTTTAAGAGGAATATAGAATCGAGATTAATGGATTATAAAAGGAATTTAAAGGTTTTGATGTTTATCATTCCGGTGATTCTATTCGTTTCATTGAAGGTTTTTGATATGATAGCGAAGCATGTTCAAACGATTGAAGCATTCATACTTAAGATAAAGGAAGTAAATTTCATGATTATTTTCCCATTTATAAACCTTGGAATTGCAATCGTATTCACAATCCTTGCAATGATTAGTAGTGAGGAAATCGGAATATATAAATCGAATCTTCATCTCGTATCATTTGCATTGCTCGAACTATTCCTTTTTGAGCTATTGCTTTTGATTTAAAGTAATAAAAAAGAGTGTGCATGATCTACGATATAATTTCTTTTATAATTGTTTCAATCTCGGCATACCTCGATTATAAATATGGAGCAATACCAATTGCAAATGTATATCTTTTACTTATCCCAATATTTTTATACCTCGATTTCTCATGGATCAAATTATTATTGATAATCCTTTTCTTCATCCTTTGGTATTTTTCAATACTCGGAGGAGGGGATTCGAAAACCTTAATGTTAGTATCGAGCATCATAGGTTTAAAGGCATTATTGATTTTCTTCATAGGTTATCTTCACGCATACGTATTTTCATATTTCGATAGGGAAACGAGAATAAAATATAGCATTGCAATTCTTATACTTGCATTTTTCTTCGGATATTTCTCATTGATATTTCTAATCCTCGTATTCTTAGCAATGCCAAGGGAAAACATTTACAAAATCCGGTTCATGATTTCTTATTTCTATGCTTTCATTTTATATCATCTTTGCAATAGTTTTAATCTTCTTAAGCTTCTCATATGGTAACTTTATCCTTACCTTCTTCAATATTTCAGCATCAACCTTTATCACAAATATATTCGAAACCTCATTCCTTAGGTTTTGCTTAACAATACATTCCCCAAGCTTCAACATCATCAACCTCCTTTCATAAAAATCACTCATTGAAATTGCATCCTTTAAATATTTTATCTGCTCCGGTGCTTGCATTTTGAATACGAATACATTTCCAGCATTTGCTATTATCCTCTTATCAACATCTATTATATCTTGAGTTGATATTATTATCGCAAATCCGTATTTCCTCCCTTCCTTAACAAGCGGAATTATTGGACTTGATTCTCCCGCAAGTTTATGTGCCTCATCCAAAACTATGAACAATTTTATATTTTCACTTATCCCCTCTCTCCTCATCCTATCCAATAAATATTCGAGCAATGTATATCCTACCAAAATTCTTGAATGCTCATCAGGTAATTTGCTTAAATCAAAGTTTAAAACACCTATCTTCGTTATCTCATCAAGCCTTATGGTTGATTTCCTCGCAAAAACTCCACTCGCAGATGATGCATATGCTCGAAGCTTTGCCTTCAAAGAAATCAATGAAATCAATCTTCCGGATTCCTTGCTCTTCTTCTCTTCCTTTTTTATTTCTTCCTCTATAAGCTCGTAAACATCAAGCAATGTCGGTGTCTCTTTATCTTCATACTTATCCAAATCAAATCCCTTCTTTATATAAGCTTGTTCGAGAAAATACATCAAAAGCGAATATTGTAATGGAGCATCCTTCATCGATATTCCGAAAGCAATCTCAAATCCACGCATTATTTGTTCAATCCTTTGTCTCGGAGTTAATCCACCCAAATCAAGAATGTTCAAAAAATCTTTCTTTCCAATTTCAAGATTCATATCAGCAAAATCAACATATTCTCCAGCGAAATCTATTATTATAGCATTTACACGCCTAACCTTCCTATACCTATGTATAAGGGTTTTGACAAAAGTTGATTTCCCACTCCCACTCATACCAAATACGCATATATGCGGATTTATCGTCTTCGAAAAATCTATGAAAAACAATTTCCTCTGAAATAATGTCCTTCCTATATAAACCTCTCCTTTTAATAAATCCTGTTTTGGTTCAACAATTGTTGGAGTGAATCTGAATAAATCCTTTGTAAAAATCTTTTGCACTCTCATTTTTGGCAAAATTTATCCTTAAGGAATTGAATTTGGAAAAGAAATGATAGTTAGCTTCGTATCAGGTAAGGGTGGGATTGGAAAGAGCATGATTGCAGCGAATGTAGCATATGGATTGGCAAAGAATCTACCTGATAAGGATGTGATTCTAATCTCTGCAGATGTTTCAGCAAGGACTTCCGAGCTATTAATAAGTAGCTTTGAGAAGAAATACGGATGGATAGAATATTTGAAAAGCAATTTATTACCTGAAGAGATATTGGCACCATCAAATTTGCTCGATAACCTTTACATAGTATATTCGAGCAAAAATTCCCTAACACTTCATGGAGAATTCCCTGATCACATGATACCACATGTAGCGAGAAAGATATTGATGTTCAAAAACTTCTTCAAGGATAAAATCATAATAATAGATGCACCTGCAGGAAAAACAAAAGACCATGCATTGTATTGCCTATATTTTGAACCGGTTTTGGTTACGACTCCAATGGATGCAGATTTGGAAGGGACAAAATTGTTTAAGAAGGCGATTGAAAATCGTGCGAGAATGATTGGTATAAAAAGTAATGTTTGGAAAGGCGTCATAATAAACAAGGTCGTAAAGCCAAGGGAGGAAATATTGAAAGTTGTTCAAGCTTTAAACATAACAAATGTAATAGGATGGGTTCCGGCTGATAGATGTCTTGAGAAAATATCCGGAATTCATTACGATAGATGCCAAAGATTGAGGGAGTATTTCGATAGAATAATAGAAAACCTTTTCAACGTTAAATTGAAGAAGAAAAAGTCTTTTAGCCTTTTTGACATGATAAGAAAGTTTTACAATTTTAAATCCAAAAAGATTTAGACATGACAAGGGTTGAAAGGATAACGGTTGGCATATCAAGTAGAAAGAGGAAGATAATAGAAAAATTGGTTGAGGAAGGATATTACAATAGCTTGAACGAATTCGTATTAATAGCGATAGATAATTATCTTAGGGAAGTTTTAAAGGTTTATAGGATAGATGGTTCACCAAATCATTGAAATTGCATTCGTAATATCTATAGTAATCTTCGGAAGCTTCATAATCTTTTCACTATCTCAGGAAGCAATATTGAAAAAGGAAAAGGTTTCGGAGCAAAGTCTCGTTGCAAAATTGTTATTAAAATTCCTCGAAGACTCAGGAATAAACGATGACATAAGATAT
>JALUTC010000026.1 GCA_027058345.1 archaeon
TTAGCAAAGACTGCTATATATTCGTTTCTCTTACCAATATACCAATTTATATATGGTATCTTATCTTCAACAAGCTCCCTACAAATTTTCTCCGGATTTATATCATCGCTCCATTTGCATTCACAAAGCAGAATCTCTTTACCCCTGTCATTAATAGCTATTATATCGATTTCCTTATCCTTATACCACCATTTTTCAACTCTGGTGAATTTTATTGGAATCTTTATCTCCTTGGTTTTTATAAGCTCTAGGATTAAATCTTCAAAAACAAATCCAAAATATGTATTTATATCATTCCTAATTCTATCGAATATCTGAACCAAAAGTTGAGAAATTTATCCTTAATTATATATATTCCCCTCTTTTTCTGACCAAAAGGAAGAACATGCTTTATGATATCAGTTTCTTCAAGAGTTGCAAGATATTTCGAAAGATTTCCTCTTTCTATACCCGTTGCTGAAACGAGTTTTCCATAGGTATTATATCCTAAAGCTATATATTTAAGAATTAACATGTAAGTTCTTGGCTCCCTGAACTCTTCTCTAAGAAGAATGAATGGTTCATTGTAAAGGACTTCTCCCTTTGTTAAAATTTTAAGCTTTATATTTTCATCAACGGAAAGTTCAGGATTAAGTTGTTTTAAATAGTAAGGTGTTTCTCCACATATCCGTTCTGGCCCTCCGTCACTTTTGCTATTTGTGACGGAGTGCCTTCCCGTCTCGGGATTCATCGACGGGCTTTCGGGGGGAACGGGGCTCCCCACATATGTCTTTAGTAGCCTCTGCCCATTCGGGTTTAGATTATACCCACATATCGGGCAGGGGCGAGAAGTTTTTATTATTTAATTATAAGGTTAACAAATGTAATTAATTAAATATCATACATTTCTGAGCGTGTCAACAAAAGTATTTAAGTGCTACAAATGCAACATTATATGTTTCTGCCCTTATTTCTCTTGATTCAACTTTATGTAAGAGTTTTGTTGCTTCAGGTTTTTCATCGGCCAAATGATATAGGAATACATTTAAATCAAAGAACTCTTCCACTTTCAATCTCCTCTATAATTTTTTCCATGTTTTTATTTTTCAAGACCCCCTGCGTTTGTTCTACAATACTTCTCTCTATTTTTATTTTAACCCTTTCACCTTCTTTTAGATTAAGCTTCTCTAAAGGTTTTAAAATCCCTTTCTCATAAATAGCTTCAATAACTATCTCCATACCTCTTATAAAATGAATAACATCTTACAACTTCGATTGATCAATAATCTCGAGAAAATCAACCCTTTTAAAGTCTTCATCGAACGTTACAATTTTCTTAATTCCATAATATTTGCAAGTAGCCACTATAAGAGCATCATTTGGAAGAAGTTTATAATGCTTCATGATATCCATAAAGTCATCCATGCTAAAAATATTCTGTTTGATATCAATGTTAAATATTTTAAGGAACTCGAAAAATTTCTTATGCAAAATTATATCTTTATAATCGTTTTTAGCTATAAAATCCTTCTGATCATAAAACCTTTCAATACCTTTAGCTCTCAATTCTTCTCGAACAAGTATAAAAACCGTTTCCTCGAATATATTAACGAAAATCGTTGGTTTGTATTTAGTTAGGGATAATTTTATCAGTTCCTTTGCAGTTTTCGTAAGTTCCGTTTTCAGAAAAAAATTTACAAGAACATTTGTATCTATTAGAATTTCCTCCATTCTTTTGCTTCTCCTCTGAGCTTTTTAATATCTTCAAGCGTTATTTTTGATTCTATTAATCCGCAGTATTCTTCCAAAACTTCATCCAAATTTCTTTCTATTTTTATTTTAACCCTTTCACCTTCTTTTAGATTAAGCTTCTCTAAAGGTTTTAAAATCCCTTTCTCATAAATAGCTTCAATAACTATCTCCATACCTCTTATAAAATGAATAACATCAATTA
>JALUTC010000027.1 GCA_027058345.1 archaeon
TATTATAATCTAATCCTTTCCTACCAATTTTATCGATTTTATAAGGGAGTGGTGGGCCCGGTGGGATTCGAACCCACGACCAACCGGTTATGAGCCGGTCGCTCTACCTGGCTGAGCTACGGGCCCACTTCATTAATATATTAATAAATTAACGTAAAAAAATTAAAAAAGTTTTAAAATTTTTGGTGCTTGTCTTTTGTGAACATTTTTCTCAACCATCTCTTTAAATTTTATTACAACAGACTTATCTATATTTAATTCATTCGATACAGAATCAATATCCTTTTTCTCATCATACAATTTATAAAGTATTTTATCGATTATATCATAACTCATTCCAAGTTCTCCCTCATCTGTTTGTCCCTTCCATAACCCGGACGTTGGAGTCTTATTTATAATCTTTTCTGGGATTCCAACGTATCTTGCAAGTTGTCTAACCTGAGTCTTATACAAATCTCCAATAGGTAATATATCCACACCACCATCGCCGTACTTTGTGAAATATCCAAGAAGAAGTTCGGTTTTATTTCCAGTTCCAATTACTAATCCGTTCTTTAAATTTGCAACCAAATAATTTAAGCACATTCTTATCCTTGCCTTTAAATTTCCATATGCGATTAATCTATTCTTACCTCTTATTCTTGGAAAAACCTTTTTAAAAGCTTTAACTATTTCATTTATCTCAATCTTATAATATTTTACGTTAAGATTCTCTGCCAATTCAATTGCATCTCTAACATCTTCCTTCCTTGTTACTCCCCTTTCTGGCATGATCAATGCTATTACTCTATCTCCAAGTGCTTGCTTACTTAAATATAGTGTTAATGCTGAATCAATACCACCACTAACAGCAACAATACCATATGATGCTCGCGCATTATTTACTTCGTTTCGTATAAAATCTATTATCCTCTCCTTGCAATACTTCAATTGTTCCTCACTTAATAATAATCCCATATATTAGATTTTTTTCTTCATATCATTTATTTTCTTTTCAAGCTCTTCTAAACTAATAACCTTTAAGTTTTTCTCCCCTTTTCCAGCAAGATTCCACAATGCTCTGTATATAACGATGAGAAGTTTTCCAGCATATCCAGGAGCATGTGGTAATAGCCAGTAAGCAATATCTCCCAATTTTTCAATGGTATCTTTATCGATACTATCTAACTTTTCGGATGCATTTAGTAATAAGCTTATTCCTTCAGCAAGTATTCTTTCCCTATAAGAATAATATTTGGCAGCATCCGATGTAATTTTAGCAATGCCCATAAAGATTAAGAAAAGAGGCCAAATATAAAAAATTTTTGTATTTTATATTTTTGGAATATCACTATCTTCAATCTTTCCTCTTAATGCTCGATCCAATACCTTTTCAATTTCCGTCATTCTTTCTTCCTTTTTTTCCTCTTCTTCAGCTCTTCCAAATATTTGGGGAGACCTAACACCTGTAACTATAACTGTTACTCTAAGTTTATTCTTCAATTCTTCATCCAATGTTGCACCCCAGATTATGTTTGCATTAGGATCCAATTTTTCAGTTATTATACTTACGGCCTTTTCTGCTTCGGATAATGTTAAATCTTCACTTCCCGTTATATTAATCAATGCTCCCTTAGCACCTGAAATATCTACACTTAGAAGAGGATTCTTGATTGCTTTTTCAACAGCTTCAACAGCTCTATTTTCACTATCACTTTCACCCATTCCAATTACTGCTAGACCACCATTCTTCATTACAGCTCTTATATCTGCGAAGTCTAGATTTATCAATCCTGGTTTTGTTATTAGTTCAGTTATTCCTTTTACTGCTCTAACTAATATTTCATCCGCAACTTTAAATGCTAGAGTAATTGGTAGAGATGGAGCA
The DNA here is from genome assembly GCA_027058345.1 of archaeon. GTDB lineage: Archaea > Hydrothermarchaeota > Hydrothermarchaeia > JALTZZ01 > JALUTC01 > JALUTC01. The sequence goes on from JALUTC010000027.1 coordinate 1,868, forward strand.
ATTTCCAACAATTTATCATTAGGTATTACTATTACAGTATCTGCTATCTTTCTCAATCTTT
>JALUTC010000028.1 GCA_027058345.1 archaeon
TTTTACATATTTCATAAATCTCCTTAACATCCTGATTTGCGATATATCCAGAGATGCTCTGTATTATTAATGCCCTTGGTTTATTTTTTTCGAGAAATTCTTTGAGATATTCCGTATCTATTATACCAAGATTCGTTTTAAGCTTTATCAGTTCAACATCGTAATACTTAGCTATATCGAAGTATCCCTTCCAAATTCCTTGGTCTTGAATTGCAATTCTATCGAAAATTTTATATATGAGATGTATCGCTGCCGATGCGGATGATAGGAATTTTAAATATCTCGATTTAAGCTTTTCTCTAAGATTTTTTTCAACGATTTCTTTGTATTCCTTTCCTTCCTCAATCCCCCTTATCGCTTTTAGTTTCATACTTTAACTTATGTATATAAATGACATCGTTATCTATGAAAAAGAATATTTTTCTCTTGCTATCGAATATAACCCTTTTATTCGAATCAACAGCCGCCTCGATTATATCTTCAACAGATTTTACGGGAATGATCTTTAATCCCTTGATTTTCGGTAACCTACCCATACTTATCCATTTCCTATATTTCTTTATAATTTTCTTTATATAAACATCTTCATCCTTTAAATTCCTGTTAATATACCAGGATGCAAATAGATATGATGATACGGATATGAGAAATGAGGAGAATATTATTGGAAGAATTATCCTCTTATCGCTTATACTCCTTTTGTAATATTTCTTTTTAACAACCTTTTTATATAAAGTTTTAACCTTATTATCTCCGGATATCTTATAATATTTGTTCATAAGGGATATGTTTAAATAAAAGACTTCATCAAAATTTATATCTTTATTCTTAATTTTTATGAAATATACAATTTTACCGTTAACCGATATTCCATATTTCTCTCTAAATTCTTCAACGATTTTCTTAATCGATGAAATATTCAAGGAATGATTCGTTGTTAGGTTTCCGATGAATTTTCCGGAATTTTTATAAATCGCTTTTCTCTTCAATATTTCGTTGAACGCTGAATACTCAAGATATATATTCTCGGAGAAATTGTAATTAATATTCCTATCTGAAATAAATATGAAACCAAAGTTTAAAACCGGATTTAAATCGTAAAAGTATATATTTTTATCCTTTAAAACCTCTCCCACATTCCAAATCGGATTCTCATGTAAAACTTTTGATTCGGTATAAAATCTTCCCGAGATTTTCATGAACTTAACATTCTCAACGACATTCTTAACAACAGGCTTATTATATTCCTTATAAGCAATGTATATGAAAAACATCGATATGCATAACAGGATTAATGATAAATATATTCCATGTCTCATTTCAAAACCCTCGGAAATCTTTCCATATAAAACCTTTTGAAAATAATTATTAAAGTTAAGTATAAAAGCATGAATATAATTTCCTTGGAATATTTTCCAAAGATTTCACAAATAAACAAGAACCAACTTATAGGCATTATATAAGGAATTTTTTCAACATAATCATCCAAGGCTTCTCCATCGGATATTATTCTATAATTTATTACATCCTTAACATAGACGATTTCCTTTAAACCAAAAATATTTATATACAATATTAAATATAAAATTAGAAATAATGTTAATGATATGAGCAAAAATTCCTTAACCTTTATTTTAATGATAATCCTGGAAGATTTTCTATTAAGCTTCTCCTTAATCCTCTCATATTTAGGTCTATAATTCAAAATGTTTTTCGTCTCGATATACATCAAATATATCGATGGCAAAACTATTATCAGGAAATATAACAATACGTTTCTATGCTTTATCTCGTTGAATACATATCCCAGATAAGGTATACTTATGACGAATTTTCCGTAAAAATTCTTCTCCGTTATATTGTAATCATCAACATCCTCATTCGCATCTCCCTTTGTTATAATCGTTCCATTAATCTTATCTATAACC
>JALUTC010000029.1 GCA_027058345.1 archaeon
GTCATATTCATATATCATACTTAGAAATTTTTTGAAGATAAATGTCGACAAAATTTCATGACCTATGAATGATAATTTTCTAGAATTTTTTTGGTAAAAAACCTTTCCTATATCATGAAATATCCATGCAAGTTTAAGACATTCTATATATTTATAATCCTTTTTTAAAGATTCTCTCTTATATTTTTCAAGAAGTTTTTCTCCAAGTTTTATCCCTTTCGAATCTTTTGCATTGTTTATCAATTTTAAACCATTTTCAACATGTTCTTCAAGAAGTTCTTTGCTCTCATCATCTTTATAACTAAAGACCTCCATATTACCACCTCAAACCAAATTCCGAATCATACTTTGCGTCGATTAAGTATGCAACTATTCCTCTTTTAATCATCCCTTTTATCAATCTTATACCAGAATCTTTCCAGATTTCTTCTTTAAATTTTTCCACATTTTCTATCTCCTGCAAATATATTATATTGTAATCTTCATCGTAAATAACTTCCTTCAAAACTTTAATTTCAACAGATTTAAACGTTCTTGAAGATATTGGAATTACATATCTTTCTAAAAACTCTTGCAAATCAATATCTAATATATATTCTTTGGAAAAATCTCTTCCATCATATTCCCTCGCAATTACTGGTATTAATATTTCGTCCCTTATAAAACTTCCTTCTAGTTTTTCCAATAGTCTTAATGCTTCTATGCTTTGAAGTTCAGGATTCATCATGACTTTTATAAAATCTCTTATTAAATCTTCGTTCACTTCGTATTTATCATAGACATTATTTAACAGTTCCTTATATCCTATTTTTCCCTTATAATTAAACGGTATCCTTATTAGAAGGAGATTTTTGTTCATAACATTTTCCTTTTTTCCTCTAAGCCATTCCAATGTTTTTTTCGTTAACTCATAATCGTATATTTTATACTTATTGTTTTCTTTTAAAAGTTTTCCATCTTTACTAACTTCGTACCAGATATATATTTTTCCTCTTCCTTCGTTATCGTATCTCAAAAATCTCCCAAACCTTTGAATTAAGGAATTTGCTGGACAAATTTCTGTTATTAGCAAGTCACTACTTATATCTACACCAGCTTCTATAACCTGTGTTGAAATTATTACCTTTTTTCTTTTAAGTTCTTTTACCTTTAAATTTCTATCTCTTTCGGTAAATCTCGAATGTATTAATATCGAATCAAAATCATTCTTCACCCTTTTATAAAATTCTATAGCATCCGAAACTGTGTTAAATATTACGAGAGCTCTTCCAAATTTATTCTTAACCAAAACCTCCTTCAAAATATTATACTTATCCTCTTTATCAGGATTTATTGCTCTTAGATATATCTCATAATCCTTCTTAAATTCTTTCTCGACAAATATATTGTCCGAATTCTTCTCAAATCTTATTATCTCTCCCTTATCTCCCGCTGCTTTTTGTAAAACTTCGATTAGTTTATCTGGAAGAGTTGCTGTCATTAGTATTAATTTTATATCATACTCTTTCGCAAGACTTATTAGATATATCAAAAAGTTTAGGGATTTTGTTGCATCTGCCAGTAAGTGAATCTCATCCAATATTAAATTTGAAAGCAGAACCGAAGCTGTCGAGAATAAATAATGGCCCAACGTTTTTGCACTCGTTCCATCATAATCTCTCAACGTCTTGTTCAACTCTTCGGGAGATAATCCGAACAGAGTTAACGATAACGTATCTATAGTTGTCAAAGTTATTGGCTTTATCAAATATCTCGAATCTGGATTGTGCATATATCTCTTACCAATATTATCCGATAGTACTTTAATTCTTTCATATTGATCTTCGAGTAATGCTCTTAAAGGATAAGATATTATAGATTTAAATTCTTCCTCACAACTAAATAATGCCAATGTAAAAGATATGCTACTCTTCCCATA
>JALUTC010000030.1 GCA_027058345.1 archaeon
GGTAAGAAATACTATAACAAATTTAAGGAAGTATATCTAAAATTTATTAATAGGGGAATACTTGATGAAAATCAATATATAAAAATAGGGGAAGATGTATTTAAAGGAAAGGATTTCTTAAAGTATTCCATTAATGTCCTTAAAATCTTATTCTATCATGGTATAAGATTACATAATGCTGGAGTATATTATGATGAGTTTCTATATGATTTATCATCTGATTTAAAGGAATACAAATTGGAAGGATTTATACCTACACGTTTTGATTATAAAGAACATTCAACATATCATTATCTTGGAATAACTGTAAGGAATGATATATATGAAAAAGTAAAGATATGTTATGATAGATTTTTCGAAATAATGAATAAATTAATAGCGTTTAAATTAATTCATGTTAATTTTATACAGAGAGGAGTATATCTTACAGCTAGTTATTACTTAATTCCTAAATTTGCTAAATTTATTTTTGATAAAGACATATTAGCTACAAGGACTATTACTACAAGGGAGAGCATATTCTATGAAATATTTAATAAGTATAAATCCAAGTCGAGGGAGATATTGGAAGCGATAGTTGCGAGTGTACTTGAGGTGATAGGATTTGATAAGATAAGCGTGAATGAGAGGAGAAAATTAAAATCCGGGACATTTGCAGAATTGGATGTGATAGGAGAGAAGAATATAGAGGGTATGGGGAGATTTATGATACATGTATCTTGTAAGAATAAGAAGGCGGATAAGAAAGATATAACAGATATACATAGTACGATATTAAATTTGGATAGGACTCCGCAGATAAATATAATCGTGGCGCAGGAATTTACTTCCGATGCAAAGGAAATAGCAATATCGGATGGATTTATAATTATAGAAACTGGAGAAAAGGCAACGGAAGAAAATTCCGAAAGAATATTCAAAAAAATTTATAATTCCCTATCCGATATATTCTTAAAAACCCTCGCAACTCCAGAAGTAAGAAATCTATGTGAAAAGGTTAAAGAATTATCTATTCTCTCTGATAAATTGAAATCAATCTCCGAGGAAATCAAAAATATCTCCGAAAAATTGTTACCGAAATACTGAGATGCCAAGCTCAAAAATCTGTGAAAAGCATTGAATCTAATATTTCATTGGTTTAATAACTATTCAGTTTTTAAATATTTTCGTTAACTCAATTCAATCATAAAACGAGGAAAGAGATTAACTTCAAAAAATTGTGATAAAATCATTACATCATGTTTTTTCAACGTTTTTTCTAAATTATTGTTTATTTTATTTCTCAATTATTTGTCTCGTTTATGATGAATAGAAAAATATCAGAACGCAAATTTTTTAAAAAATTTTGTCTCTTTTTTATATCTTTTATAATAAATAGTTAACGGTTCAATTTCGTTAGCTAATTTTATTTATGAAAATAATTCGTGACACAATTCATGGAGATATAATTTTGGATGATGATGAGGTTAGGATTATTGATACAAAAGAATTTCAAAGACTTAGAAGGATAAAGCAACTCGGATTAACATATCTCACTTATCCATCTGCAAATCATACAAGATTTGAACATTCTTTGGGAACAATGTATATTGCTAATAACATATGTGAAAAATTAAATTTGGATGAATATATTAAAAGACATGTAAGATTGGCTGCATTATTACATGATTTGGGACATTGTCCTTTATCTCATACAAGTGAAGAAATATTGGTGAAGTTTTTTGGTAAGAAGCATGAGGATTTAACTATATATAAGATAGAGAATTCTGAGATAAAGGACTTGATAAAGGAGAGGTATGAATATGATAGAATAGTTAAAATATTGAAAGGAGAAGATACATTCAGTGGGATAATTTCTGGTACAATAGATTCCGATAGGTTAGATTACATCTTAAGGGATTCTTATCATACTGGTGT
>JALUTC010000031.1 GCA_027058345.1 archaeon
TAAAGTTGATGAGACAACTTGAACTAGTAGATTACGAACCATCATCCGATCCTGGAAATCTAAGGTGGTATCCTAAAGGAGCAATGATAAAGAAATTATTGGAAGAACATGTAACAAGGTTGGTTTTGAATTATGGTGCAATGATTGTTGAAACGCCTATAATGTATAGTTTGGAAGATGAGAGGCTTAAAAGTTATTTCAATAGATTTCCAGCAAGACAATACATAGTAAAATCTGGTAAGAAAGAATACTTCCTAAGATTTGCGGCATGCTTTGGCCAGTACCTGATAGCGAGTGATATGACAATTTCCTATAAAAATCTTCCACTAAAATTATACGAATTAACTCATTATTCATTCAGAAGAGAACAAAGGGGAGAAATCGTTGGATTAAAGAGATTGCGAAGTTTTACAATGCCAGATATGCATACATTTTGTAAAGATATGGAAGAAGCTAAAAAGGAATTTATAGAGCAATGCAAACTTGCAATGAAATGGTTAGAGGATTTGGAATTGGAATATGATGTAGTGCTAAGGGTTGTAAAGGAATTTTACTTTGAGAATGAAGACTTCTTTAAAGAATTATCTAAGATTATTTCAAAACCAATAATAGTTGAGATGTGGAGTCAAAGATTCTTCTACTTTGTAACAAAGATAGAATTTTCAGTAATAGATACATTAAACAAGGCTGCAACATTGTCAACTGTTCAAATAGATGTGGAGAATTCAAAAAGATTCAACATAACATACGTAGATAAAGATGGTAGTAAAAAATATCCAATAATATTACATGCAAGTATTTCTGGAGGAATCGATAGAAATCTATATGCATTATTAGAACAGGCATGGTTGAGGAAAAATGGTAAAAAACCAATGCTTCCGGTTTGGTTATCTCCAATACAAGTAAGGATAATTCCTGTATCAAAAGAATATCTAAACCATGCTTATAAAATTCTCGAAGAAATAGAAAGAAATAACGTTAGGGTCGATATTGATGATGAAGATGAAACATTGGACAAAAAGATATTGAAAGCTGAGAAGGAATGGATTCCATACATCGTCGTAATAGGTAAGAAAGAGGTTGAGAGAAACATTCTAACTGTTAGAATAAGGAAAAGGAATGAAATAAGAGAGATGAGCGTTAAAGATTTAATAAATGAAATAAGGGAAGAATGCAAGGGAAAACCATTTATACCTTTGGCATTACCAAAAGAGTTGTCAAAGAGACCAAAATTTTCATAAATCATCTCGTATTTATTATAATCGTTAAATTTATAGGTATTGTCTCATTGTAATATTCTAGATATAATATTATAGGAATATTAATTGATTCTAGAGATTCGTTCTGATATGGTAATGGAATAGGGAAAGATGTATTTATCATCATTTTATAATGTGCTGCATCTTCTATCGGTATTAAAGAAGGAATATCGGTTACAAATGTATTATTGCCTGTAGATATTCTCGATACGTAAAAGAATGCTCCGTTAAGTTTCGATTCAAAACTATTCGTATCACTAATGGCTAAAAGTATAGGTAGATAAGAATATGATTCATGATAATCAGTCATCGATATTGGAATCAAAACATATCTATAATTTATGCTTGATTCGAATGTATTATTTTCATCAGTATAACTTATTCGTAATCCAAATCTCAAAGGTTTATAAATGTTATAGAAATAATTTGTAGAAATAATCTTTACGAGCTGAAAGCTTGGGATTGACAGGGATATATTTATAATGTTTATTTTTAAGGACTGTAAAGAATAATTGTATGAATAATGGATATTCGAAGATTTTATTACATAGACGCTTGGAATTTTTGTGAATATATAATTTAACAAAAATTTTGAATAAATCATATACGAATGTTCTGTT
>JALUTC010000032.1 GCA_027058345.1 archaeon
TAATTATTTCTTCCTATTTATTAGATAGACCCTTAACTTTAATATATCTTCCTTTATTCTAATGTTGTAACCCATATGTTTTAAAACTTCTTCAACAAGTATTTTTATAAATTCTTTATAGTCTTCATGATTCAGAACCAATGTATATACATTATCCCTATCTTTTATATATTTAAAGAAATTACAAGCCTCTAACCTTTTGAAAAAATCTTCAGCATCGTTAAGCTTCTCTCTTAATTGTTCTCCATGAGCAATTGCTATCTTTCTATGTTCTTCAAGAAATTCCTTCATTGCATTATACTTCTTGATGAGCTTAAGCATTACAAGCCAATGATCTATATCTAAAATTATATGTTCTCCTTTAAGTAGCATGTCAAAATATATATTAATTTTATCAATATTTCCCATATCTTTATATTTTAGGTAGAGGTTTATTGCATGTTTTATAATTCTATTTAACGAAATATTTTCCTTCTCCTTTATCTCTTTCAATCTTTTAAACGTTTCCTCGTCAACGACAACCGTTATTCTATATAAATTTTTCATATACTTAATGCAAAAGTTAATAAAAATTCCTAATTCTTAATAACAAAATTTAAATACCTTTTAGTCCTAAAATATTTATGGCAAGGGTTGAAGAAATCCTTGAAATTATAAAAAAGGAAAATGTAAAATTTGTTGATATCCAGTTCTTAGATGTTCCAGGATATTTACAACACGTAACAGTATCTGCAAAAGAATTGGATGAAAGAGCATTCGAAGAAGGATTAGGTAAATTAGATGGTTCTTCAATAAAAGGTTTCAAAGCGATATATGAATCGGATATGGTTCTCGTACCAGATCCAGATACGTTTGCAATAATACCTTTTTATAAATATAAAACCGTAAGATTTTTAGCAAATATTTACGAGGCATATGGTGGTGGAAGATTTATCAAGGATCCGAGATATATTGCAGAGAGAGCAGAAGAATATTTAAAAAAGCAGGGTTTCGACGTTTCTTATTGGGGACCAGAAGTTGAGTTCTTCATATTCGATTCTGTTAAAATAATTCCTAATCCAATCTCTGCAAGAGATTCCTGGGGCGGTACTGGATATGTTGTAGAATCAAGAGAAGCCATATGGAATTCTTCTCCAAATACATATCCGATAAGATTTAAGGAAGGATATTTCCCAGCACCTCCAGTTGATACTCTTCAAGATATAAGAAGTGAGGCATGTGAAATCTTGGAAAAATATTTTAATATAAGGGTTGAAGCTCATCATCACGAGGTTGCAACCGCAGGTCAAGGAGAGATTGATATAAGATTTGACACATTGAAGAAGACTGCTGACAATGTTGTTACATTAAAATTCGTCGTGAAAAATGTTGCTGCAAAGCATGGAATGATCGCAACCTTTATGCCTAAGCCAGTTTTTGGAGATAATGCATCTGGAATGCATACACACGTTTCCTTATGGAAGGATGGAAAAAATACGTTTTATGATCCGAGTGATGAATATGCAGAATTAAGCCAAATAGGAAGATATTTCATCGGCGGATTAATGGAACATGCAAGAAGTTTATCCGCAATCGTTTCACCAACGACAAATTCATACAAGAGATTGGTTCCTGGATATGAAGCACCTGTTTATATAGCATGGTCGAAAAGAAATAGATCCGCATTTATAAGAGTCCCTGTATACTTTAGAGGAACGGAGAAGGCTGAGAGGACAAAGAGAATAGAATATAGACCTGTTGATCCAAGTTGTAATCCATATTATGCATTCGCCGCAATACTAGCTGCAGGATTGGATGGAATTAAGAAGAAAATAGATCCGGGTGATCCAATAGATGAAAACATATATCTAATGTCTCCAGAAAAGAG
>JALUTC010000033.1 GCA_027058345.1 archaeon
ATTTATACATAAGGAAGCATTTAGAAATAGATATGCTGAAGAACCGTTCAAGGGTTTTATAGGAATTCCGTTTAAAAAAAGGTCATAGAAAATCTTGGCGATGTTGAATACATTAACGGTGCGAGAAAAATTATGAACGATATATGGATAAGTGGATATGTTGAAAGGATAACACCTTTTGAAAAAGGAGATAAGAGATTATATTATATAAAAAATGGGAGAAAGATTATTGATGATGTGGAAGATGATATGAGCATATACATAAGAACAAAGAAGGGATTGATAGTAGTTCTTGGCTGTGCACATGCCGGTTTGGTTAATATAATTAAACATGCGAGAAAAGTAACGAGTGCTGATAAAATATATGGAATAATTGGAGGAACGCATCTCGGATTTGTAAGCGATGAACAGAGAAGAAAAACAATAGAATTTCTTAAGACGTTAAACCTTGAATTCATCGCTCCAAATCATTGCACAACACAAGAAGTAATGGTAGAACTTAAAAATATTTTTAAGGATAAACCAATGTTTACAGTAGTGGGATTTGAATTCAAGCTCGATTAAATCATTATAGTATTACCAAGCCATTCTCTTATTAACTTTTCTTTCAATTTATTAAGATAAGAAACTGCATCCTTCTTAAGAATTATCCTATCATCTTTACCCTGTTCTATTATATTTAAATCGAATCCCTGATGTGCAACATAATTCCTCATTTCTCTCTCGGTTATTTCGGTTAAACTTCGAGATTGTTTTCTCTTCACTTCCTCGTATTCGAATCTAATCTTTTCCTTTAAAATTTTATCCTTCAAAATATTAATGAATTCCTCAACATCTCTATCGGATATGCTGTTATTTCTAATTATATTATCTATGATATTTTTTAGTTTATTTAAATAATAATAAACATAATACATTATAATTGTTAGGTTAAAAATCGTATCAATATTAATATCTGTTAATAATATATCTTTAAACTTATACTCAATTTTTTCATCGAATATTTTCCTGTCAATTTTTCTCTCAAATAGATATTGCTCAACCTCTTGCATAATATTATTCCAATTGTAATTCTTAAGTAATAGTAGCATTGATTGTAATCCGTAATTTATCGTTAAATATAATATCTCAAATACTTCTAGAACATCTTTTGATATCAAATTCCAATCAATAACATTATCCTTAAATCTCTGCCACCCTTTTATAATAATATCAGATGATTCCAATTCAAGTCCAAGCCTTTCTATATTAAGCGTAGGTATTTCTTTAACGTTTAACGGATAGGGTTGAGAATTGTATATTCTTAATTCTATGTCTTTATTTATCTTCTTTAAGAAGCTCACAACGATTAAAAGAGCCGTGGGCATGTAATTTATACCATGTGTCAAATCAACTATTATCCTACATTTATTGTCTCTTACTTCTCTTATTATGCTTAAAAGAACCTGTAGCATGTAATGATATATGGTTCCACGATATTCATACCTATTCCATTTACCTATACCTGGACACAATACAAGTTCATAATTTATCTTCTTGTTTAATCCATATTTCTCTTTCATCTCTTTTATACATTCCTTTAAGAAACATTCTATATTCAATTTTATACAATGTTCATCATATATACAAGTATAACTCTCAGCTAAAGTATCTAATATGAATATAATTCCTTTATCTACATCTTCGTGAAGATAAATCGGTATGAAGCTTGTCTTTGAAATATATTCTTTATCGTTTATTTTATATTTCGCATGTCTCCAATTCTTCGGATCTCCCCAAGGTGCTATTAATAATTTCATCTTTAAAACCTCCTTCAAAATTTAATTCTAACCCAACCTATTGGCATGTTTTTGAATAAAG
>JALUTC010000034.1 GCA_027058345.1 archaeon
AATGGAAATTCAGCATAATTCATATAATATACGGAGCATTTCTCGGATTCCTATTTTTCCTATTCCTTTCACCAGATTCTTCTGGAATAAAATTTGGAATAATTTTCATTGCAATGCTTGCGTTCATCGCATCGTATCCATTATTAATATTTCTTAGAATATATACAAAGGTGCATATACCATTTGGATATTGGTTAAAGAATGGATACTTATATTTATTTATAACACTTATTCTCACGTGGACTATTCTTTATAATCTTATACCATCCTCATGAGAATTTTTGCAAATGCTGGTCTCGTTACAAATACTCCTATCGTATATCCGATTATTGTTATCAATGCAAATCCTTTTAGCATTGCTATTCCTATATAAAATAGTGGTAGCATTGCAAGAAATAATAATATCCATGAAGTTACAAGTATAAACAATGCTGTTCTCAATCTTAACCTAATGCTCCTTTCCCTACCTCTTATCATTTGGTCTGCAATTATTATCTGATGATCTACTCCCGTACCTATTGATATTATTAAACCTGCAATTGAAGGAAGGTCCCAATCATGTTCAATGATTGAAGATATTCCAAGTATTATAATTACTTCCGACAATAATGTTGAAACTATTAAAAACGAGAGTTTAACATTTCTATACCTTATAAATATTATTATAGATATTATAATTAGTGCTGCCAATGCTGCTATCAATGCATATTCCTTAAATCTCTCTCCTAATCTAGGAGGAATTTCTAAGATAGATTCCGTATGTAACTTTATCGGAAGAATTCCGCTCCTCAATATTATTTCAATCCTTTCTGCTTCCTTTTTTGCTTCTTCACCATATCCCGTTTCTAAAATTAATGCTCTAACAATTTCTCCTCTAAGTAATGCTAGTTTTAAATCTTCACCAATAGGTGCTGAATTCACAAGCTTTCCATCTAGATACATATCAACAGGTAGTGAGAAATTTGTTTTTATTGCTACTTCTCTAAATTTTTCAGCTGCTTCCTTTGTTATAACAAACGGGACACCATATCTTTGAGTTTCTGGATTTAATTCATAAGGTTCAACTTTGACAATATCTTTACCAGTAAACACTGTTATATTTCCTATTTTTACTTCAAGCTTCCCTTGACTTTCTGCCAATTTTCTAGCTTCTTCAACAGACATTCCTGCAATTTGAACAATTATATATTCTTTTCCCCATGCATATATATTCACGTCTCTAACACCTTTAGCATTGAATCTCGTTTCCAATATCTTAACAAGTTCGCTTAAATTTTTTTCAGATAATGGTTTTTCTGTCTTAAGCTTTATTTCAGCTCCTCCTTGTAAATCTATACCATAGTTTAAACCTTTAAAGACTAGTGCTAATATCGAAATTATTAATAATATAATTAGTATTAAAATTTCTTTCTCCTTTATTACATCCATTTTTTAACCCTCACCAGATATATTTTTATTAGGTATGAATTTAGGAACCATGTGTAAATAAAATCTGAAAGCAGACCTATGATTGCTACGAGAGCAATATCCTTCAATACTTTTGAAGCAGAAAATATATACAATGCAATTCCCGCAAATATTGTTGTCAAAGACATTAAAGCACCAGTTTTAAAAGCCGAAACATATCCATCGAAAAAATTCTTATATTCTTTTAATATTCTCGTTGAAAGAAGAACATTTGAATCGACACCATATCCTATAAGTAATAGTAATGCTAGGAAGACACCTTTTGTAAATTCTATTCCAAATAAGATTATAAATGCTAATGTTGTAACAATATCTGACACAACAGATATTATTATTGTTAATGCAGGTATAAAGGATTTAAATCTAATAATAACTCCGATAGACATTAATAT
>JALUTC010000035.1 GCA_027058345.1 archaeon
TTCTATGAGATTCTATAAGCTTCTTTAAATTTTCTACAACTTCATATTTCCACTTTGCAACCATTTCAATCACCTATTTCCATCTAACTTCTATTGCAGGACCCATAGTTAACTTTACATACATACTCTCTATATGATATAATCCTCGTTCGAGTTTTTGTTCCAAATATCTCAATACATGAATTATATTATCTGCAACCTTTTCTTCTTCCATGTTTTCACTTCCTATTGGTATTTGTACTAATGGCTGATCCTTAACCTTAATTCTTACGGATTTTCTCAACCTTTCAACTAAAGGTTTTATATCAGCATTTGGTGGAACTACCTTTGGCATCTTTGCTCTTGGTCCTAGAAATTGACCATAATGCCTTCCAATGATTGGCATCAAATCTGCTTGTGCAATGAAGAAGTCAAAGCTTTTTGCCAACTTTCTTATTTGTCTCTTGTTTTTTGCGATTTCTAACATTTCACTTCTTGTAATTACCCTATCAACCAAGTCCTTTGCTTTAACTGCAAGTTCTCCATCTGCAAACAATGCTATTTTTGCAGGCTTTCCCTTTCCATGTGGTAATTCCAATTCCTCTATGATTCTATTTTCTGGCTTTCTTAAATCTATATCTCTCAAATGTATTATAAGTTCTATTGTTTGTGTGAAATTTCTCTTCTTACTTTTCTCCTTTGCTTCCTTAATTGCCTTGATTATTCCTTCCCTATTCATTCCTTACTCCTCCGGAATATTATACTTTCCTTCATCAATCTCCTTTTGAACAATTCTTGGATCCTTTCCATCTACAGTGACACCCATTGAGACACAAGTACCAAGAACTTCCTTTACGACACCTTTTAAACTTTTTGCAAGGCTTTGTTTTCTCTTTATTCTAGCGATTTTAATGACCTGATCAATTGTAAGATTTCCTATAATTTTATGCTTTGGCCTATCAGAACCTTTGTCCAAACCTAATTCTCTTAAAATTAACTGAGATGTTGGTGGCGTCTTAACTTCTATTTCGAATTTTCTCGTCTCTAAATCTATAATTATTCTTACAGGTACCATTAGTCCCTTATATTCTTTTGTTTTTTCATTTATTTTCTTCACAACTTCCGAAACATTAACTTTATATGGTCCAAGCTGTGGACCTAGTGGTGGTCCTGGAGATACATTTCCCCCTTCAACCAATACTTCAATAACGGCTTTTGCCATATTTTAAATTTAAAAAAGTTATTCAAGAAATATAAAAGAAAGTTGATAAAAAAGATCGTAAAAAATAAAAATATTATTTATTCAGATTTTTCTTCCTTCTTCTCTTCCTTCTTTTCCTTCTCTAGCTTCTGTGCTGCAATTACGTCATCTATTCTCAATATTGCTATCGCTGCCTCTGCTGCTGCTGCGATTGCATGCTTCTTAACCTTTAATGGTTCTATAACTCCTAATTCAAACATGTCTCTTACCTTTCCTTCGTAAACATCTATTCCATAACTTACCTTTCCTTGTTCATGCGCAGCTCTTAGCTCAACCAATATATCTATTGGGTCTAGTCCTGCATTCTCAGCTAATGCTGCTGGTATTGATTCCAATGCTTCTGCAAATGCTTCAATTGCCAATTGCTCTCTTCCTCCAACAGTTTTTGCATAATCTCTTAGTTTCAATGCTAAATCTATTTCAGAAGCCCCTCCTCCTGGTAATACCTTTCCATCCCTTATTGCATTTGCAACTGCATGGATTGCATCATTTATATTCCTTTCAATTTCTGATACTATATGTTCTGAACCTCCTCTAACCAATATTGTTACGGACTTTGGATCCTTACAATCTCTTACGAATACCATGTTATCCTTACCAACCTTAACTTCCTCAACAAGTCCTGCATATCCTAAATCATCTGGTGTCAAATCTTGTAGGTTTGTTACAATTCTTGCACCGGTTGCCTTGGCCAATTTTTCCATATCAGACTTTTTAACTCTTCTAACTGCTAATATCTTATGCTTTGCCAAATAATGCTGTGCAATATCGTCAATACCTTTTTGACAGAAGACAACGTTTGCACCGACTTGTACAATCTTTTCAACCATTTCTCTTAGAATCTTTTCCTCTTCATCAAGGAATGCCTTTATTTGACTTGGATCCGTTATTCTTATCTCTGCATCAAACTCTGTCTTTTCAATTTCTAAAGGAGCATTTATCAAAGCAATTCTTGCATTTTCAACTCTCTTTGGCATTCCTGGATGAACAACTTCCTTATCAATGACTATACCTCTTACCAATTCCGTATTTTCAATGCTTTCTCCTTCCTTCTTCTCAATCTTTATATTATCTATATCAATTACAATTTTTCCATCCTGCTTTTCAGCAACAGATGTTACTGCTTTAACAACCAAATCTGCTAAAAAGTCTTTTGCTGCTTCGGAAGCTTTTCCCGTCATTGATGTTAGTGCAACTTTCTTCAATGTTTCCTTATCTTCTATGCTTACTGGTCTTGCAATCTTATCCAATAATTCCATTGCCTTATCGGCTGCCATTCTGTAACCATTTGCAATAACTGTAGGATGAATATCTTGATCTAATAATTCTTCTGCCTTCTTTAATAACTCTCCTGCTAAAACTACGACCGTTGTTGTACCATCTCCTGCCTCAGCGTCTTGTGCCTTTGCAATTTCTACAAGCATCTTTGCCGCAGGATGTTCAACTTCCATTTCTTTCAATATTGTTACACCGTCATTTGTTACAACAATGTCTCCAAGATTATCTACCAGCATCTTATCCATTCCTTTTGGTCCAAGCGTTGTCCTTAATGCTTCTCCTATTATCCTTGCAGCTAGTATATTTGCCCTTTGAGCATCCCTTCCAACAATTCTCTGCGTCTTTTCAGGCAATATTAAGATTGGTGTACCACCCAATTGTGCAGCCATAGAATTTTCACCCTGATTATTAAATAAATATATAGTTCTATAAAAACCTTTTGTTATAATGAAAAGTTTTTCACTTTTTATGTTTTATATAAGAATATTCACGAAGGATATGATGTATAATTAAAATTTTGTCCCTGAAAATGATTATAAAATTTTATTTAGTTTAGGAAAAATTTATTTTTTAGATGATAATAATTGATGGTTCTGAAGGAGGAGGGCAAATTTTAAGAACGGCAATTGGATTGGCAGCAATAGTTAGAAAACCTATTAAAGTTATAAATATAAGGAAGGCGAGAAGTAATCCTGGTTTAAGAGCGCAGCATTTAGAAGGTATAATGACACTTGCAAAAATATGCAATGCAAAGGTTAAAGGGGCAAGGATTGGTTCAATGGAGATTGAATTTATACCTGGAGAGATAGAGGCAAGGGAAGTTGAAGCAAGAATTTCAACTGCGGGTTCAATTGCATTACTATTTCAATCAATACAACTCGCAGCATGTTTTGCAAACGATATAGTAACAGTAAAAGTTAAAGGAGGAGCAACTGCTGGTAAATGGGCGCCGACGATAGATTATGTAAAAAATGTCTTCTTACCAATAGTTAAAAAAATGGGATATAGAGCAGATGTAGAAGTTATAAGGGAAGGATTTTATCCAAAGGGTGGTGCAGAAGTTATATTTAAGATTTATCCTGTTAAAAAGTTGAAACCAATTGAACTCTTGAATAGAGGAAAAGTTCTTGAAATAAGGGGTCGAAGTGTAGCTGCAAACCTTCCATCTCATATCCCAGAAAGGCAGGCAAGATCTGCGGAAGAATTCTTAAAAAGTAAAGGATTTGAAAGGATAGAAATTTCAAGAGAAAATGTTAAAGCTCTATGTCCTGGTACTTGTATAACATTGTATGCGATCTGTGAAAATACAATTTTAGGTAGTGATAACATTGGTGAGAAAGGAGTTCCAGCAGAAGAAGTTGGGAAGAAAGCTGCAGAAGATTTATACAAAAGTATATCCAGCAATGCAGCATTGGATAAGCATATGTCTGATCAAATATTAACCTTTATGGCAGTTGCTGATGGTATTTCAAGGATTAGTATAGAAGAGTTTACAAAACATTGTGAAACAAATATTAAGACAATAGAGAAAATACTTGGTGTAAAATTTAAAAGGTATGATAATGTGATTGAAGTTGAAGGGATAGGTGTTGAGAGATGATAAAGAGCATCGTATCTAAGGCTTTTAAAACGATGAAGTACGAAATTAAAAGAAGAATGATAAATATAGAGAAACTAAAACCTCACGATAACTCATTCATAAAAGTTGATATTAAGCCAAAAAGTACTTCTGCTATTGCTGTAGATTCTGGATATAACTACGAAATAACAAGGTATGGGATATTTTATATAATCTTAGCAATAATACTTGGAGAAAAAGAGAAAAACCTAGATATATTAGATAGCTTTGCAGACATAAATCTAATAAATTATATAAAGGTAAGGGATGCAAAGGAAGTATTAGATATTTATAGAAAAATTATTGAGGCAAAACTCCTCCTAAAAAATAGGGTAAAAATTAAGGATGCACTAATATTATACGATGGTTCACTATTTTCAGACCTGACAAATTTCCTAATAAATTATAAAAATGTAAAGATTGATTTCTTCCTAAATACAACATTGACACCATTGGATTATAACGTTGACTTTGGTAAAATCCTATCAGAATATTACACATTACTTGGAATGATAATTAACATGAAAAATTTAATATGTATTCCCAAAACATTTACAAAAAATATATACTTATCAAAAAATATTCCGGAAATTTGCATGTATTCTAAGATTGGTGATGAAGGATATACAAAACCTAGATATAAATTTTTAGAATTGAATGGCAAAAGATACGTATTCTCATATTTCTATGTAAAATTCAAAGACGGAAATCGAATATTACCAGTAGAAGTTCCTGGAGAAATATCTGAAAGTGATGCTTACGAAATATCTTCAAGATTAAAGTCTATAAGTGTTAAGGGATATCCATATATACTTAAGAAGGCACACATTTATTCAAGGGTGAGAAAGCAGGAATTAAAATTTTACATGAAAAGGCTAAACCTTAAAAGTTTAAGGGAGGAGTTATTGTAATGTACTACGCATACATAGTAATAGATAAGGATGCAAAAGATATATATAAAGCAATTTTAAACGAACATATCACTT
Source organism: archaeon (assembly GCA_027058345.1). GTDB lineage: Archaea > Hydrothermarchaeota > Hydrothermarchaeia > JALTZZ01 > JALUTC01 > JALUTC01. The sequence continues at coordinate 5,123 of JALUTC010000035.1, forward strand.
CAAGAATGGATAGAACTAGATGTGATATGAAACTAAAGAATGATCGTCTTATATTAAAAATATATGGAAGAGATAAGACATCTTTTATTTCAACAATATCTTCATATCTAAGATGGATTAAAGTATATTATGATATTTTAGAAAGTATAAAAAAAGAATGAAAAAATCTCTGCTAACCTCTGGATAATACGATTTCTATAGATGAAATGTTTACTGTTTTACCATCCGGACTCTTTAATGTTTCTGTTCCTATGCTTATGTTCTTTATCTTTACATCAGGTATAAATCTATTCCTTATAATTTCTGCAACATCTACTGCTCTGGATATCATCTTTCCTCTAGCTCTTATTGCTACTTCACTAGCATTATTATTGAACTGTGTAATTACAGCCAATACATAGTTCATTATAGGTTTCTTACCAATATAAACTACATTTTCTTGTTGTGGCTTTTGTTGCTCTGCAGCCATGCAATACACCTCACGCCTTTTCTAAAATAATAAAAATTTTTAAAAAAAGAAAAATTCTTCGCACTCTTGTCGAATTTCTAATGAATTTTCATTTAAAAAATTTATAAAAAAATATTTAAACATGGATAAGATAAGAGTAGCAATACTCGGCGCAACTGGACTTGTTGGTCAAGTATTTATAGACATCTTGTCAAATCATCCATGGTTCGAAATAGTTGAATTAACAGCATCAAAGGAATCTGCAGGAAAAAAATATAAAGATGTGGCAAAATGGTCGCTAAATAAAGAAATTCCTGAAAATGTTAGGGACATGATTGTTAAAGATACTCATCCAAAAGAATTAAAGGAAGATGTTGACCTAATATTTTCAGCATTACCTTCTTCCGTAGCAAAAGAATTGGAACCAAAGTTTGCAGAGAAATATAAAGTTATAAGTAAGGCGAGTGCTTATAGATTAGAGGAAGATATCCCTCTATTAATCCCAGAAATAAATCCCGAACATTTAGAATTGATTGAGGTTCAACAAAGAAAGAGAAAATGGGAAGGATTTCTAATAACCGATCCAAATTGTACAACATGTATATTCCTC
>JALUTC010000036.1 GCA_027058345.1 archaeon
CATAATAGGCAGGAATAAAATACATCAGCATCTTCATCCTTTAATCCTCTTAACCTTTCATCTCTTTTAGCATAAACCTTTCTAGCTTCTTCTACAAATCTATCAACCTCTTTTGGATCAGTATATATTACAACTTCAACCTTTTTTATAGCGCTGAACTCCTTCTTATACATTCTAATCAATACCTTTCCTATGTGATATAATCTCAACCCCTTTTTATAACTCTCTTTACTAACTCTACACCAAATGATATCTCTAGAATTTAGGTGCATAAACCCTTGAATATAATTTAAATAATAATGTATTTTTCTTTCAAATACTCCCTCTAAATCAGTTTCTAAATCTTCTCCTGCAATTTTTACATATAATCCGAATGGATAAGCCTTTCCCTCTTGCATTTGATCCAAATCCGGTCCTATAATTGTAACCCTTTCATCCTCAACTTCATCCATTGGTAATACTCTCGCCAACTCAGCTCCTTTACTTTTAGGACCTGCAAGTTCAACATAATATTGTCCCTTTCTAATTCTCTCCCCTTCATATATAGGAGAGACATCAACAGGGATGTCTTCGAACATAAATAAAAACAAAAAATTTAAAATTAAAAATAATTAAGAATTATCTTATTTCGGCCTTTTCAGACACATATTTATCAATGGTAATCAATGTATTTTTGACCTTTAAGATACCATTTTTACAACATAAAATTCTCTTTCCAATATACTTCTCAGGATTATCAAGCTTTATAACACATTGCTTTACTTCGTTATCTATTTTAACCTTTATAACTGAATATTCATCGTTTATTTTTTTCACATGTATTATTTCACCGAGTTTTAATTCCAACTTCTTCAAATCTTCAACCCTTATATAAAATAGTTCCTCGAAGTTTATAGGCTTTGTAACAATTCTCTTCAATTCCTCTATCTTTTTATCGTCTATTTTTGGAAATAGAATTTCTGGCTTTGCAATTTTATCTCCTGGTTTAATTTCAAATCTTTCAATTTGATGAAATCCTTCAATTTTTTTACCAAATATCTTAGCAATCTTTTCAGAAGATTTTGGTAAGAATGGGTGTAGGAGAATTGATAAGTATAGACATAGATTTGCACAAATGAATATAACCGTCCTAGCCCTTTCTAAATTACTTTCAATCAATTTCCACGGCTCATTTTCCTGAAAATATTTATTACATAGAGAAGAAATTTCGAGAACTTTTCTTAATGCGTCTCTTATTCTTACCTTATGCATCAATTCAATATATTCTTTCGTTTTCTTTCTCACTTCCTTTAACAATTTCTCATCAACTTCTTCAATTTTATAATCTGGTACCTTACCGTCGAAGTATTTATGTAAAAATGTTAAAACTCTATATATGAAATTTCCTATGTTTGCTACGAGTTCGTTATTTATTCTTTCCTTGAATTCCTTCCACTTCCATTCAGTATCTGAATTCTCAGGTATTAAATATGTAAGATAATATCTCCATATATCTGAGTCTAATCCTGATTTTGGTAAATTTTCACAAAAAATTCCCCATTGCCTCGTCTTCGAAATTTTATCTCCCTCGTAATTTAGATAATGTAATCCTACAACAAAATATGGCAAAATATATTCACCATTAGCAATTAACATTGCAGGCCAGAAAATTGTATGAAATGGAATGTTATCCTTTCCAATGAAATGATATATTCTCGTTTCCTTATCCTTCCAAAATAATTTCCAATCATCTTCCTTACCAATTTTCTTAAAATATTCGACAGTTGACGATATATAACCTATAGGTGCGTCGAACCACACGTAGAATACCTTATCTTCATATCCTTTAA
>JALUTC010000037.1 GCA_027058345.1 archaeon
ATGTAATATATGCCGTTATATTATTCACGGTTGGATTCTTCTTATTAATACTATATCTGATAGTTAAGGTGAGAAAGAGAAAGGTAGAAACAGGTATGGAAGCAATAGTTGGGAGGGAAGGAATTGTTATAGAAGATTTAAATCCGGAAGGTTATATTAGAATAGATGGTGAGATATGGAAAGCCGTTTCAATAAAGGGAGAAGTTATAAAAAGGGGTGAAAGAGTCAAAGTCGTTTCGATAAAGGATTTGACATTATATGTTGAAAAAATAGCAGGAAAATAAATTCTTATTAATGATTAGTAAGACTTAAATATCCTTTTTAAAAGAATAAATAATGTGATGTGTAATGAATGTATAGGTAAAACTTTAGCCGTAATATCCTTAGTATTGATGTTTTTTTGAAGTAAGTTTAGGGCCAGCTCTTGCCATAGGTAATAAACCAAAAGAAATAACCAAACCAGAAATAAAAAATTTGGATAAGATTGAGCAAAAATTTATAAAGCTTTATAGTAAGGATAAAGAATTCAGGGAAGATGTAAATAAAATTAGAAAACTTTTAGTTGAAAAAGAGGAATTTACAGGAGCGGATTGGCAAGAATTTAAAAAGAGATTCAACAGGATTCTAATGAAACTTTATGGTATAAGAGTTGATGATAAAGTATTTGAATCTTTTAAGGAAATTGTTAAAGCAGAAGCTAAGAAATTTAAAGCATATACTTATTATAGAACAATGTCTGCAGAATCTGTAGAAATCTCCTCAACAATAAGTTCTTCAATAGCTTTGGCATACAATCTATGGTTACAATCTGCCGGGAAAATATATTATCGAGGTGACATTTGTGTTCGCTGATGAAGATCATCCAAATTCTATTTTGGACAGGATGTATGACGCTTTAAGATTAGCAACATGGGGTAGAATAGAAGACTTGGAAACGTTCTTTATCGTGGTTGATAAGCAAACATGGGCTTCGGAAAGACTTTCATTTATAGAGCTTTGGATGTATTATGAATATTATGGAGACTATTACTCGGTTGATATAGAACCATGCTATAGCGGAGATGAGACATGGAATGCATTTATAGGCCCTCATCTTCGAGCTAAAATAACAACTTTCATGAAATATTACCAGCATCCGATACTTTACGTTAACGTATGGAACCATGCAATTGGCGAAGAGGATAATAACCCTTCAATAGCAAAAACAAAGCATGACACATGGTTAAATTATACCACAGGAAGCAGAATGGATGCAGAGAATGACTACAATACTCAATACTTATGGGTTGAAGAAGGAATATATGAATCTCCGTAAAGTTCTTTTCATTTCTTTAATTTTAACTGCGATGTTCATTCTCGACCTGCTGTCTTTTGTGGATTATTTATTAGAGATACGTGATAGAATTGCGAATATTGAGCACTGGACTAAGATAATGGGAACAATGCCGTTTATAAATATTTTTATAGTATTTATTGCAGCTAGGGTCATGTTCTCATGGCTTCTCTTGAAAAAACTACTGGAGATAAGTGGTAAAATTTACATTGTTTCTTTATCGATACCGATCATCACTACTGAAACAATAATCAGGGATTTAATCTTCGGCATTGAGAAAGCAACCGAAATAATAAACAAAGAGGGTATAGGAGCATATACAATTTTTTCAAAGATATTGTTCGAGAAAAATTTACCAGAAGCTGTGGTGATTTTATTGGGAATCTCGCTCTGCGAAGCTTCAAGAGTACTTCTTATATACTTTATCAAGAAGAAATAATATGAAACTCAATAAATTTCTTCTATCTTCGAAAATTATTCTTATCTTATGC
>JALUTC010000038.1 GCA_027058345.1 archaeon
TTGAAGATTTCCTATCATTCCTGAAGAAGATATGCGCTTTAGAAAAGGTTGTCCTATTAACCGCTTCTCTTGAAGAAATCGATGACGATACATTGGATAAGCTTAAATCTCTTGCAACTCTTGTCATTGAAATGGAACAAAAAATGGTTGGTGGAGAGATGAAGAACTTTGCAAAAATTATAAAGTATAACATGCCATCAGATAGATATCAGAAAATAATACCATTTAGGGTTGAACCAAAAATAGGAATAGTTGTTGAAATCTCAGCCGTTGTATAATATGAGGCAGGAAATTTTAAGGAGAAATCCTCACCTCGCTAGATATATAAAAAATTTTGAAAAGAGATACGGTAAACGACCAATCTTTGTCGAATCATTGACATATGAAATGAAAGAGATGAAAAATCCAAATATAATTTACCCGGTTGGCGATCCAATATTCATTCACATATTTGTCGATGAAAATATGCAAAAAAATTATATCGCAATAGAACCAAAAATAGAAAATGAAAAGGAGAGGAAATTGTACGAAGAGATATTGACAAGAATTTTGGAAAAAGCACCGGAAAAGGAGGTTACGGAAGATTTGGAAAAAGCTATAGAAGAAATATTTAACGAAATTACAGTCGTAAATGGTAAAAGGTCAGGATTTTTAAGCAGATTCTTGATGAAGAAAATTCCAATAACTAAAGAGCAAAGGGATAAATTCCTATATTTAATAAAGAGGGATATCGTGAGACTAGGCCCTTTAGAACCATTGATAAGAGACCCATACATAGAAGATATTCACGTAATTGGTGCCAGAAATATATATCTCGTACATAAAATTTTTGGAACAGCAAGGGTTCTAAATATAGATTTCAAAGATGATATAGAACTGGCAAAGTACTTAAAGACAATCGGAGAGCGTGTAGGAAGACCACCAAGTGAAGCGAGACCAATTGTTGATGCAACACTTCCAGATGGTTCACGTATAAATATTATTTATAGTACAGATGTCTCACTAAAAGGTCCAAGCTTTACGATAAGAAAGTTTACCGCCAAACCTCTAAGTATAGTTCAATTGGTTGCATGGAATACATTATCAAGTGAGATGGCTGCATATTTATGGTTATGCCTAGAATATGGAATGTCTGGATTTATTTGCGGAGAAACTGCAAGTGGAAAAACGACAACGTTGAATGCAATACTAGTATTCATTCCTCCGGATAAAAAGATATATACTGCTGAAGATACAGCTGAAGTAAGGCCACCTCATAAAATATGGCAGCAGCTATTAACTAGAGAGAGAGGGAAGGAAGAAGAGAGGGTTACATTGTTCGACTTATTAAAGGCAGCATTAAGGTCTAGACCAAATTATATAATAGTTGGAGAAATTAGAGGTGCTGAAGCTGCCGTAGCTTTTCAGGCAATGCAATGTATTAGAGATTGTAAGATAGTTATTGGTGACGATTTGATAAATATCAGGGATTTATTTGAAAGGTTTAAAGAAAGATTTGGAAGTAAATTCCTAAACGGTAAGGAAATTGTTGAGATACCGTTCGATATTAAAATACCGGCATTTGATATAAATAGGGGAATTGTTTATGCAAATTTAAGAGCAATCGTTAAGATGCCAAAAACTAGATTGATAAAAATTGTATTGGATGATGGTAATATATTGGAAGTTACACCAAATCATAAGTTCATAACAAATCTTGGAGAGATTTCTGCAGAATTTATACTAAAGAATTATAAGAAGTTTAGCATCTATGTTAAAAGGATAAGAAGCTTTGAAAAAGTTAAAGATGTCAAGATACGATGGAATGAGAGAACGGTAAATATCGAAAGAGAAAATGATTTAGTTGCAAAGGATTTAAAGCTGAAAGGTTTTAGAGGAAGGAAGAGAGTCAAATACATACTCGTTGATAGATTCAACTTCGATGAAATGATAAAAGAATTATGGTTATCAGGTATATGCTTTTCAACAGACTTAATAAGAGGAAGAACCAGAATAATATATGAAGATTCGAGAGAATATGCAAGAGTAATTTTTGCAGAATATTCAATCGTAGATAATACATACGATTTAATTCTAGAAGGTGCGAAGTATTATCTCGGAGGAAATCCTTCAATAATACCTATAGAAGATACAGGGCATCCAGTATTATCAACGTTTCATGCATCAAGTGTTAAAAGGGTTATTCAAAGATTGACAGGTGATCCAATAAATGTTCCCGTAAGATTTATAGATAACCTAAACTTTGTCCTAATTCAACAAGCGGTATATCTAAGAGGAAAGCTTGTGAGAAGAGTTACATCAATATCTGAAATAGAAGGATATTCAGAAGAAATGGGAGGTGTAATTACGAGAACTGTTTTTGAATGGGACCCATATACCGATAGGCATATATTTAAAGGATTATACAATTCATATATACTTGAAAATAAGATAGCACCATTAGCAGGATATTCTGATCCAAGACAAATTTATGACGAATTATATCTAAGAGCTAGGATTATAGAGGAGATGGTTAGGAGGAAGATCTTCGACTATGAACAGGTTACGAAAATTATTTGGGACTTTTATAGAAAGGGATTATCTGGTTTACCTTTCAGAGTATGATTAGCAAGAGAGATATTATATTTTCAATCACTTTATTTATTATAATTTTAAGTCTTATGACTTTTATTATAAAAAAGACTGGAATAAAACAGCTTGTATCTGTGACAATTCTCCTATTATTTTTGTCTCTGTTATATCCAGTGATTAAGATAAGGCTCAATCATGAAAAGAAAAGGCATGAGATTGATTCTAATATACATTTATTTATAACAAATCTGGCGTTATTATCTACGACGGAAATTGATAGAAAGGAAATATTTAGAATATTATCTGAGAAGAAAGAATTCGGAGAATTAGCGAATGAGAGCAAGAGATTATATATATTAACGTCAAGATGGTATCAAAATTTAGCAACAGCAGCAAGGATATTAATGAAGAAAACTCCAAGCAAAATATTCTCAAGCTTCCTTGAAAGAATGGCGTATGCAATTGATTCAGGTGAAGATTTAAAAGAGTTCATGAAAAGGGAGAGGGATGTTGTTCTAAACGATTTCTCTTTAAGTTATAGAAGCATGTTATACGATTTGGAAATCATAAGAGATATATTTATAGCAATGTCAATAGCATTAACGTTTTTGGTAGTATTTTCTATGATAATTGCAATTCTGGTGGGATTTGACTTGACAAAACTTTTAATTGTTGCAGGAATTTTTTTCATAATAGTGGAATCCATAATACTCTACCTAGTTAAGCTTCGCAGCCCGATAGACCCTATTTGGATTAAATTTAAAGAAACATTTATATATAAAAATATTTTTAAATATATTTTTATAACAATATTCGCTATCCTATTAATGATTTTTTTAATAAAAAGGTTTCATTTCTTACCAATATACTTTAAGATTAGCTTTTTAACACTTCCATTGATTATAATTGGATATAAAATATACAGAGAAGAGAAGAAGATAATATCGAGAGACGAGTATTTTCCTCAATTCATCTCATCCTTAGGTACATCCTTAGCAACTAGAGGCGGGGGGATTGCTGAATCGTTAAAGTTTTTACAAACGCAGAACTTTGGATTACTAACTGAAAATATAAAAAGGCTTTTTAAAAGGGTTTATACAAGAATTTCTTTGAAATTATCATGGATTATATTTGGAAAGGAAACCTGTAGCTATTTGATAAAAACGTTTTCATCGATGTTTAGCGAAGCATATGAACTTGGAGGAGATCCAAAGTTCATAGGAGAATCTATTTCAAAAACTTTTAGAAAAATATTGGACTTGAGAAAGATTAAGTTTCAACACGTTAAAACGTATCTAGGTGTAATACTTGGAATATCTGCAGCAATTTCTTTTGCACTAGCATTATCATTCTTCATATCAATATATATAAGTGATTTAATCGGCAGCGTTACCAAAGGTATTGAACATGTATTTAAAGGATTTCTATATAAAATTGGTCCAGAAAATGTAAAAAATGCATACTTAATATTATATCTTATAATTATTATTCATAATTTTATATCTTCGTTAATGATAAAGATTATTGATGGAGGAAATAAATTAATCTCATTACTTTATTTCCCGATATTGAATTTACTTTCAGCTTCTAGCTTTTACGTTGCAGATTTATTATTGGAAAGAGCTTTATACGTTGAGGAAGCATTTGCACAATATGTTGAGAGGGCAATACCAAAGTTTTAAGACAATAGGAAAACATTTCCAAGGGTTACATTCTTCAAATATTTTTTCGCAACTTTATAACATTCCATCGCCAATTTTTTCGGTGTTGTTGGTAAATCGTACATGTAAAACTCGGGGTGAAATGCAAGCAATCTATAAGGTATTTCAGGATTTAATTCTGAGATAAATTTTGCTATCTGTTCTACCTCATATTCATCAATATATCCAGGTACTAATAATGTGGATGCAACTAATAAAGGAACCTCTTTTCTTTCTTCAAACCTTGATGCAACGAATGAAAAGTTTTCATACGTTCTTTTATTCGTAACTCCAGTGAGAGCAATGTTCAACGTTTCATTAAAAGCTTTTAAATCAAACTTTATAGTTCCTCCAGATTCCAGCGACAATTCCATGACCCTTTTTAATATATTTTTGTTCATCGTTCCATTTGTTTCAAAGCATATTCTCAATATTCTACCCTTATTCATCTCAATTGCATATTCACTTGTCTTTATTGCATGTATTATCTGTGGCGATGGATCACCACCAAAGTAACATATACAAGCAACGTCCTTTTTACTTGCTGCTTTAGCCAATTCTTTTGCAGATATCATGGGTTTTAATTTCTTTGTCAAATATTTAAATTGCCAATTCTGACAGAACAAGCAATTGAAACTACAAGCCCCATAAAATACTGCGAGATTTTTATAACCATATTCGATACCTTTTGTATAAGAGTACTTTGGATATCCAATTCCATTTGCTGCACAGCAAAAGTCTGCAACACAATTCGTAGGTAATGGGTCATAATAATATTCCAACAATCCTTTATTTTCATCTCCAGCAAGAAATACGAGTTTTCCATTTTCATTCTTTCTTAAACCACAAAATCCAAGTTTTCCTTCTCCTATAATGCATTCGTTTACACATATATTACATTTAACACCCCCCTTATCTCTTGGAGGTTCTGGTACCAATCCAAATTCTTCTCTAGATTTCTTATGAACTTCCTTTATATATTTCATTGCTTCTTCTGGTTTATTTCTTATACAATCGAGACAAATTCCTAATTCTTTTGCAATTAATCTTTCTCTGTTACAAATTTTACAATGCATTCTCATATATTATTTTTCAACAATTATCAGAAACTCCTTTCCTTCCAATACATCGACCTCCTTTCCATCAAGATAATATTTCCTTCTTATCTCTTTTATATCATCCCTTTCCAACTTATATTTCTTATTTCCTATTTCAATAATTATTTCACCGCTTTTATACTTTTCGTAGATTTCTTCCTTATTTTTTGAAACATAATCTAGGATTAATTTTGCTTCCTTTTTATATTTTTTACCTATACTTGCAACGTTTAACTTGATTTCTTCAACAACTTCCTTGAGCTTCTTCTCCCTTGTTATAATTAATTCTTTAATCCTTATCGTTCCTTTAATCGTATCGGCAATATCATCCAATGTCTCGTTGGTTATTATTGTAACTCTTTTTAATTCATCAGCCATCGATAATTTATTCTTTGTTTTATACTTTCTTAACATCGATATTATTTTATTCAACAATTCTCCTCTTCTTAAATAATTCTCGTTTAAATATTTCTCATCAGGTTTTGGCCAAGAAGTTTTATGGATGCTTTCTCCTTTAGAGAAAAATCTTTGGTAAAATTCCTCGGAAAAATGTGGGACAAATGGTGCGAGCAACTTTAACAAGTTATAAATTACGATTGTCAACGTATACCTCGCCGCATCTCTTGATTCGTATCCATATACATCTGGATTATACAATCTATGTTTTATCTCCTCTAAATAATAATCGCAAAAGTCGTGCCATGCAAAATTATAAATCTTTTGCAATGCAGCACTGAAATTGTATTCATCTAAATTTTTTGTAACCTCGATTATTAACTTATTCAATTTATATAAAATCCATAAATCTTCAACGTTTAGTTTTCCTTTAAAATCAAACATTGGTATAAATTTTGATGCAAAATTAAATGCATTATACAATTTTACGAGAAATCTATAACCAAAAATCACATCTTTTAGTGAGAATGGATAATCCTCTCCAATCGTTGCCAATGCAGCCCATTGTCTTATTGCATCTGCTCCATATTTTTCTAAAAGAGGCTCAACCTCTACATAATTTCCTAGGCTTTTACTCATCTTTCTACCATCTTCTCCTAAAACCATTCCATTTATTAAAATTTCCTTAAACGGTTCCCTATTTACTAAAGCAATTGATTTCACAATTGTATAATAAATCCATGTTCGAATAATATCATGTCCCTGCGGCCTTAAATCTACTGGAAACATTTTCTCGTTTAAATTTGGCCACCCTGCTAAGAACAATGGAGTTATACTTGAATCCATCCATGTATCCATGACATCCATTTCCGGTATGAATTCTTTCGAGCCACATTTTGGACAAGGTTTCTTAGGATTTTGCTTTTCTGGAAATACTGGTAGTTCATCTTCTTCCGCAACTATTGTTTCGCCACATTTCTTACAATACCATATAGGAATAGGTGTTGCAAAGATTCTTTGTCTAGAAATGACCCAGTCCCATATCATTGATTCGACCCAATTTTTCAATCTATACTTCATATATTCTGGATACCACTTCATCCTATCTGCTGCTTCTAAGATTTTATCCTTTAACTTTCTAACGTTTACAAAGTATTGTTTCGTAACAATTATTTCGACAGGTGTTTTACACCTCCAGCACTTTCCGTATCTTTGCCTTATCTTTTCCTTCTTTACCAAATATCCTTCCTTTTCTAAATCCTCTATTATTTTTCTCCTCGCCTCTTCAACGTATAATCCTTTATATTTACCTGCAAGTTCATTCAACGTACCATCTTTATTGAGAATATTGATGATGTTCAGATTGTGTCTCTTAACCCAAATGACATCCTGTTTATCTCCAAATGTACAAATCATTACAACTCCTGTTCCAAAGTTTGGGTCGACTTCTTCATCACTTATAACCTTAACCCTTTTATTATAAATAGGGGTTATCAGCTCTTTACCTATCAAATCTTTATACCTTTCATCTTCAGGATGAACTGCAACTGCAACACATGCTGCCAATAATTCTGGTCTCGTTGTAGCAATTATTACAGGTTCATTATTATCACTCCTAATAAATTTTATATAATTCAAATATGTTTCTCTTTCATCGTACTCAACTTCAGCTTGTGCAATAACGGTTTCACATCTTGGACAATAAAATACCGGATGTTCTCCTCTATAAATTAGTCCTTGTTTATACATTCTTACAAATGCTAATTGACTTAATCTTATGTAATAAGGTTCCATTGTTATATATTCGAAGCTCCAATCGATTGAAAATCCTAACCTTTTGAGTTGTTTCTTCATTCTCTCTATATTTTCCTTCGTCAATTTTATACATAATTCTCTAAACTTCTCTCTGGGCAAATCCCTCTTCCTAATTTTATACTTTTCCTCAACCTTTACCTCCGTTGGCAATCCGTGGCAATCCCATCCCTGTGGGAATAAAACATTATATCCACGCATCCTCTTATATCTTGCAACAATATCTATGTAAACCCAATTTAATACATGTCCGAGATGTATTTCTCCTGTTGGATAAGGAGGAGGGGTATCTATTATATAAACATTTTCTAAATTATTCCGATCAAATTTATAGATATTTTTTTCTTCCCAGAACCTTTGCCACTTTTCTTCTATCTCCTTATGGTTATAACTCATATAAATTTAAAAAAGAATTTAAAATTTTTTTCATATTATGAGAACGATTTATTTGGACAATGCTAATGCAACAAAGGTTGACGATGAAGTTGTAAGGATTATGGAAATATATTTTAAAGAAAAGTATGGAATTCCAGGAGGAGAATTTGGTCATAAATTTGAGGAAGAAGCTTTAGAGGCATTGGAAAAAGCGAGAGAGATTATTGCTAGGAAAATAAATGCATATCCTGAGGAAATCATCTTCACATCGTGCGATTTAGAAAGTAATAACCTTGCAATAATTGGAACGTTGAGGGCGATGAAGGAGAAGTGTAAAATATTGACGAGTAAAATAGAACAGAGAAGTGTTCTCGACGTTTTCAAATTCTTTGAAAGAAATGGTTACGAATCTAAATATATTAATGTTGATAGGGAAGGATTTATAAAGATGGATGAATTTGAAAGAGAATTAAAAGGTGCTAAATTTGCTTCCATACAATTTGCAAACAAAGAGATTGGAACAATACAGGATATTAAAGCTATATCGGATTTATGCAAGGAGAATAATGTGATTTTACATTGTGATGCATCACACGCATTTTGTAAGGTTGATATCGATGTAAAAAAATTGGACATCGATTTAATGACGTTATCCTCTTGTCTAATACATGGTCCTAAAGGAATATCGGCCCTTTATATTAAAGAAGGAACGAAAATTGAACCCTTATTTTTTGGAGATGCGAGGGAGAGAGGAATTAGACCAGGATTTATAGACGTTGCATATGCGGTAGGATTTGCAAAGGCTGTCGAATTATATAAAAAGGAGGACATAATTAGAATGAAAACCTTAAGAGATTACATGATCGATAAACTTTTAGAAATTGAAGACTCAGAATTAAATGGTCCTAGAGGAGATAGGAGATTATGTAATAATGTAAACATCTCGTTTAAATATGTCGAAGGAGAGGCTGTCGTACTTAGATTAAGTATGAAAGGAATAATAGTTGGTACTGGGTCTGCATGTTACAATCCTGAATTAGAACCAAGTCACGTTATACTTGCATTGGGAAAGGGATATGAAGCAAGTCATTCCTCGATTAGAATTGTCTTAAGTAAATATAATACGAGAGATGAAGTTGAAATAGCATGTAAAGAATTAAAAGAAACAATAGAGAACCTGAGAAATATAAGCCCATTCAAAAAATGATGTAAAAATTTAATTATCTAATTTTTAATTAATTATAAAAATATGAACGAAAAATATTTTAAACTTTTCATAGGTATATTATTCGTTACTATACTATTATCTGCATGCGCAAAACCTGCAGAGAAAGCTGCACCGGTAGCAAAGCAAATACAAACTGGTCTTCCAAAGGAGATAACAATAGGTGCATTATTACCATTAACCGGAGATTTGGCTGCTTATGGAAAAAATGTAAGAGAAGCATTACTAATTGCTGAAGAAGATATAAACGAATTCTTGAAAAAACTAGGTTACGATACTAGGATAAAATTCTTAATAGAAGATACTGAAACTAGACCAACAACTGCTTTAACAAAGCTACAAGCATTGGCAGCAAAAGGTGTCAAAATTTATATAGGACCAATGACATCTGCAGAGGTTAGAAATATAAAAACGTATGCCGATATAAATAAATTATTAATAATAAGCCCATCCTCAACAGCTGCAGACCTTGCAATCAAGGATGATTTCATATATAGAACAGTTCCAGATGATACTTATCAAGGAAAAGCAATAGCAAGGATGGTAATCGATTATGGAATAAAGAACGTTGTTGTAATACATAGAAAGGATGCATGGGGAGATGGATTATATAGAGAATTTTCAAAAAGGTTTAAAGAATTGGGAGGAAATGTTATAGGAGAAATTGCATATACACCAGAAGCTAAGGAATTCTCTGCTGACGTTAAAAAATTGTACGACATTGTATCAGAGGCTGTTAAAAAATATGGAAAGGAAAATGTTGCAATTGTTGCAATTAGCTTTGGAGAAATAGTTACGATTTTGAAACAAGCATCTGGATATGATTTATTAATGCAATTGGTATGGTTTGGAAGCGATGGGACGGCTAAGCTGGACGATGTTGTTAAAGAAGCTGGTAAGGAAGCTGCAAAGGTTAAACTCTATTCAACATTGTTTGCACCAACAGAATCCTTAAAGTATAAGGAATTTTACGAGAAATTCAAATCAAGAACTGGTTCTGAGCCTCATGGATATTCTGTAATAGCATATGATACTGCATGGTTAATAACATATGCAATGCTCCTAGCACAAAGCACGGATAGTGAAAAGATTGCAGAAATATTACCAGAAGTTGCGAAATCATTCTTCGGTGCAAGTGGATGGATGTTGCTAAACGAAGCAGGAGATAGAGCTGCTGGAGATTACGACATTTGGATGGTAGTAGAAGAGGATGGAAAATATAAATGGAAGAAAGCCGGATATTATAGCTCTACAACAGATTCGGTAACTTTCTACTAATTTTTTATTTTTTATTATTTAATGATAAAGGTTTTAAATGTTACGAAAAAATTTGAAGGACTTATTGCTGTAGATAATGTTACAATGAAAATAAAAGACATAACATTACTCGTAGGTCCAAATGGAAGTGGAAAATCTACCCTTGTAAATATTATAACTGGATTGTATAAACCTGATTCCGGTAAAATATTGTTTTTCGATAAAGATATAACAAATTTAAAACCTCACGAAAGATATAAATTAGGAATTGTTAGAACATTTCAAATACCTCAACCTCTGAAAAGAATGACTGTTCTGGAAAATGTCTTAATTTCCTCACCTCATCCAGGAGAGTCCTTTCTAAAATCTATGATTAAAGGAGCATGGAGAAAATACGAGGAAGAGATAATCGAAAAAGCTTTTAAAATTTTAAAATTCTTAAACCTAGAGGATTTATGGGAATACGAAGCATATAAATTGAGTGGAGGTCAGTTAAAACTTCTCGAACTTGCTAGAGCATTGATGTGTGATGCAAAGGTAATATTATTGGATGAACCAATAAGTGGAGTTGCTCCAAAACTTGCTAAGGATATATTTGAAAAAATAAAAGAAATAAAGAACAAATTAGGTATATCTTTCCTTATAATAGAGCATAGGCTTGATATTGCAATGAACTATGCAGATTATGTTTATGCAATGTTCAACGGAAAAATAATAGCCAAAGGTAAGCCTGAAGAAATAATCGAGGATAAAAATCTGATAGAAATATACATAGGTGAATGAAATGTTAAAGGTTGAAAGATTAAATGCTGGATATGAAAAGTTTCAGATACTATTTGATGTAAGTTTAAATGCTTACGAAAAAACAATCACATGTATAATAGGCCCAAATGGTAGTGGAAAATCTACACTATTAAAGGCAATATTTGGATTGGCAGACATTTATTCTGGAAGAATTATCCTAAACGGTTCTGATATAACAAGACTAAAACCTCATGAAAAGGTAAAACACGGAATTGTATATATTCCACAAACTGAAAATGTCTTCGTAAATTTAACAGTCAAGGAAAATTTGAAAATTGCAGGATATACTTTAGATAAAATAAAACTTGAAAAGAAGATAAAAGATGTTCTCGAACTATTTCCAAGACTGAGAGAAATGCTGAACAAGAAAGTTATGTTTTTGAGTGGTGGAGAGAGACAAATGCTCGCACTTGCAATGGGTTTAATTAAAGAGCCTAAGGTCATCATGCTCGATGAACCTTCGGCAAATCTCTCACCAAAAGCTTCAAAAGAAATTTTTGATAAAATTCTTGAATTAAAATCTTACGATGAAATCATAATAATTCTCGTAGAACAAAATGTTAACAAAGCTTTAGAAATTTCAGACTATGCATATGTATTAATGAGTGGGAGAAAAATATTTGAGGGGAAACCAAAGGATGTGCTAAAAAATCAAAATATAAGAAAATTATATCTAGGGTTCTAATATGAAATTAAGAATTGGGACTAGGGGTAGTAAGCTCGCATTAATACAAACGAATATAGTTATAGAAATGCTTAAGAAGATTGATGATTCAATTGAGTTTGAAATCGTAAAAATAAAAACTACCGGAGATAAAATAAAAGATAGTCCACTGGCAAAAATAGGAGGGAAAGGATTATTCGTAAAAGAAATAGACAAAGCATTACTCGATGGTAAAATAGATATAGCTGTTCATAGTATGAAAGATGTTCCATACGAAATAACGAGAGGTTTGGAAATCCTAGCAATACCTAAAAGAGAAGATCCTGTCGATGTTTTAATATCAAAAAATGGTAAAAAATTGGACGAATTGCCTCCAGGATCAAAAATTGGTACCAGTAGTGTTAGAAGAAGAGCAATGCTTTTAAATTATAGGGACGATTTATTGATAGAAAATTTGAGAGGAAACGTTGACACAAGGTTGAGGAAACTTCAAGAAGGAAAATACGATGCTATTGTTTTAGCAAAGGCGGGATTGAAAAGAATGGGTCTTGAAAAATACATAGTAGAAGAATTAAATCCTGAAATCTTTCCACATGCTATAGGACAAGGAGCATTAGCAATAGTTTGTAGAAAAGATTTTGAATATAAAGACCTAATCAAAGCAATAGATGATTTTGAGACAAGATGTGCAGTCCTTGCTGAAAGGGAGATTTCAAGAACAATAAAGGCAAGCTGTCAAATACCCATAGGTGTTTACACGAAGATTTCTGGTAGAAAGTTAATGTTGAAGGGTGTCATCTTTTCAATAAATGGGAAAAAAAGGATTGAAGCATATGAGGAAGGAAATTTAGAAGATTATATTGACATAGGAAAAACCGTCGGAGAAGTTTTGATTGATAAAGCAAAACGTTTTGGAATATTATGAAAACAATATTGATAACAAACGATGATGGAATATTCTCACCAGGATTAAAAGCTGCTATTGAAGCTGTAAAAGATTTGGGAAAGGTTATTGTAGTAGCACCATATCAACAACAATCCGGCATTTCAAGAGCAATCTCGTTAACAAGTCCTGTATTTGTAAACAGAATAAATTTATATGACGTAGAATTCTATGCTTGTTCTGGAACGCCTGTGGATTGCATTATAATAGGAATTTGTGGAATATTAAAGAAAATACCAGATATTGTTATCTCTGGAATAAATCTTGGAGAAAACTTGAGCTACGAAATAACAACCTCTGGAACGGTTGCGGCTGCAATAGAAGCTGCAAATCTAGGTGCGAGAGCAATCGCCATATCGCAGGAAGCTGAAGAGAGGAAAAAATTTGAAGATATTGTTGAAGAAAATTTTGAAATATCAAAAATCGTTCTTAGAAAGATTGTTGAAGAAATATTTAAAAAGGATATAAAATTTGAAGTCTTAAACATAAATATTCCGAAGAATCCTAAGGAATTAAGATTTAAAATTACAAAACTTGCCAGAAAATATTATAATACAAGCGTTGAAGAAAGGTTTGATCCCAGAGGTAGGAGGTATTTTTGGATAAATGGTGAAAGTATTATTTCAAAAGAAAAAGATACCGATGTCTATGTATTAAAGGTTGAAAGATTAATTTCAATCACTCCTATAAAATTGGATATGACCGATTATAACTATGACAAAAGATTGGAAGAATTAAGGATTTAAAGGAATATTTTTCAAACCTTTATCTTCCCTGAAATTTAACATGACGTTCATATTTTGAACAGCTTGACCACTCGCACCTTTAACCAAATTATCTATTACAGAAATTATTACCAATCTCTTCCTATCTCTATCCACTAGGAATCCTCCTATATCTAAAAAGTTGCTATTTCTAACATTACTCAACTTTGGAACCTCGCCAACTTCAAGAATTCTAATAAAAGTCTCATTTTTGTAAAAATTCTTAAACCTTTTAACAATTTCATCTTCAGATATATCACGATTTAAAAATAAATGAATCGTAGATAATATCCCTCGATTAACAGGTATCATATGAGGAGTGAAACATATCTTAACATTATCCGAATATTTCCTTAATTCTTGCTCAATCTCAGGAACATGCCTATGTCCTACTATTTTATAAGCAATAATATCTTCGTTAACAAATGGAAAGTGTGTATCTTCTCTAGGAGATGCACCAGCTCCAGATACTCCGGACTTAGAATCTATAACTATTTTCTCCGTATCAATTAAATCGATCAATGGTACTATTGCTGGAATAATGCTTGTAGGATAACATCCAGGATTTGCTACAATGTCCGATTTTCTAATTTCCTTCCTATTTAATTCCGTTAATCCATACGCTGCATCTATATCCTTTGCTTCGTGCTTTATTCCATAAATCTTTTCGTACAAATTTTTATCTTTGAATCTAAAGTCGGCAGATAAATCCACAATTTTGATACCTACTTCTAATAATTTTCTCGCATACTTCATGCAAACACCATTAGGCGTTGCAAAGAAAGCGAAGTCACATTCCTTTATAACTTTATCTATGTTCAATCTCTCAAATTTCAAATCTATTAATCCTCTTAAATTCCTATGAATCTTATAAACAGGTTTACCTTCATATCTTTCAGAAGTCACAATTCTTATTTCAACGTCGTCATGGTTTAATAATATTCGAAGTAATTCTCCACCGGTATAGCCACTTGCACCAATAATTGCAACGTTAACCATATAACTTTATATATTTTTAATACATAAGAAAACGTTGGATTTTGATAGAAATGGCTTTTCTCTCTTTATATATACAACTCTCATTCTATTCCTTCTCGCTAAATTTATTATAAAAGACATCCCTCTCATTTCTATTCCATTCACATATACTTTCACGTATGGTTTATAAATTGCTATCCTTCCATAACTTTTAACAACCTTACCAATCCTAATTCCCAAAAAGTAAACATCTTCCCCAACCCTTATTTCTTCGCTCGATATTATTCCACCATACCCCATATGAGGAATTCCACCATCTAATATACATACCTTTCCATTACATACAGCATATGTATATTCTCCATTGTAAAAACCTTCCAATTCTATATAACTATCCGTTACTTTATATACCTTCCTGCTTATCTCAGCATAATCTTTAATAGTATAATTAATGTTGATTTTGTCACTAATATTTATAATAGGATTTATCTTGTATCCAAACCTTGCTCTTAAAGGATTACTCTCAGGCTTAACTTCAAGGTGTAAATGACAAGCCGCCCAAAATGAATAATACCCCGTTCTTATATAATATCCTATAGGATCATTTACACTTATTCTTTCACGTTCCTTAACCTTCGGATATACATGTAAAATTTTAAATATATTTTTTTTGTTATTTTTATCCCTGATAAGTATTACGTATTCATATGGTATCTTTTCAAAGTCTCTTGATTCTAAATCCATTACATTGAAAAAGGTAACGACGGATGGAACTCTAAATTTTAAAACTTTTTCAACAATCCCCTCAACCGGAGATAGAGCCTCGTCGCCAAAGTCACCGCTTGGTATTATATCTATTGCCTCCAAATTTATATGTGATTCGTAAGGGCTATTGAATAAAGAAAATCCTCTCAAATTTTCCGTTTTATATATTGGAGAACCATTTGCCATAGCTATTATTTGCATAATGTTAATAACTTTATTATTAATTGGAAATCATGCGGGGGTGCCCGAGCCTGGTCAAAGGGGGCGGACTTAGGATCCGCTGGCGAAGAGCCTGCATGGGTTCAAATCCCATCCCCCGCATATTTCTTCAATGTTCTTTTTATTAACATTTTTCTTGATGAAATTAAATAGGAGAGAAAAAGTAAAATAACTTACAATATCAGATGATGAGATGAAACTATAAGATATTAAATCAAGAAGACACGCCGGGGCCGGGATTCGAACCCGGGCGGGGCAAAAGCCCCATGGGCTCTCCAGGCCCACGCCCTAACCGCTAGGCGACCCCGGCAAAATTATTTCGAAACAATTTCCATTTCTATATGAACATCTGAAGGTAGTTGCAATCTCATTATTCTTCTTAAAACTCTTTCATTTGCATCCACTTCTATTAATCTCTTGTGAATTCTTAACTCATATCTATCGAAGGTCATGCTTCCATCACCGCATGGAGATCTTCTCACATGAATCTTTAATTTCTTCGTTGGTAATGGAACTGGTCCTGATACTCTTACACCTAATTTTAAGGCAATATCCTTTATTTGTTTACAAACATCATCCAACACCTTATAATTAGTACTTGTTAACTTTATTCTAGCAACTTGCATAAAAATCACCACTAAAAAATTATAAAATTATAAATTATTTATGCTTTAAACTTAATTTCTTCTGGAACAACTTCTATGACAATTCCTGCTCCTATTGTCATTCCCATGTCTCTAATTGCAAATCTTCCCAATGGTGGAAATTCTCTAAATCTTTCAATGCACAAAGGTTTTGTTGGCACTACCTTTACTATTGCAGCTTCTCCCTTCTTTATAAACTTAGGTGCCTTTTCTATAATGTTTCCAGTTTTAGGATCTAGTTTGCTAATCAATTCTACAATTCTACATGCAATGCTTGCTGTATGTGCATGGAAGACTGGCGTATATCCAGGAGCAATGGCTGTTGGATGATTTATAACAATTATCTGTGCCGTAAATTCCTTTGCAACTGTTGGAGGCTTATCGACGTGTCCACAAACATCTCCCCTTCTTATTTCTTTTCTGCTAACACCTTTAACGTTAAATCCTATGTTATCACCAGGTCTTGCTTCCTGTATTGGTGTGTGATGAGTTTCTATACTTTTAACCTCTCCAACAACTCCAGGTGGCATGAAAACGACTCTATCACCAACTCTTAATACACCTGTTTCAACTCTTC
>JALUTC010000039.1 GCA_027058345.1 archaeon
AAGATATCATTCCTTCCTTCACATACTTTATAGACAGTTCGATATCCTTTTTATTGGAAAAGTTTATTAGTACGCCATCTGCAATCATTCCTGATAGTTTCAAAAGTTTCTTCCCCTGTGCTCCTATATAAATAGGAACGTCATTAAGCTTGAAATTAAATCTCGCATTTTTTATGTTAAATACTTCTCCTTGAAATTTAACGTATCCATTTTTAATAGCAGTTCTGAAAATTTTTACAAATTCTTCTATAGCCTTTATCGGTTTTTTTCTCTCTATTCCTAATTCGCTTAATGTGGTTACATCTCCAGGACCTATACCTAATAATACTCTTCCATTAGAAATTTCGCTTATCGTTTGAATTAATTGTATTATATAAATCGGGTGATATGTATATGGATTTGTTACACCTATTCCTAAGTTTATTCTATTTGTAAACATTGCTGAGAGGGTTAAGCATATGTATGCATTTCTATTATTGTAATGATCTGTTATCCAAACATTATCGAATCCGTATTTTTCTGCAAGCTTTGAATACAGTGCAATTTCAATCGAATCCTTATTTGGAACAAGTTCTATCCCATACTTCATAGAAATTAAATAAGTGCTTCTTTTTTATACTTTTTATAAATTTTTACAAGCCTTTTAACTCTATCAGAATCTATTTCATATCCTCTCTTTAAATAACTTCCAACTATTACTCCGTCTGAAAACTTTGCATACTTCTCAATATTCCTCTCATTAATTCCACTGCCAACAATTACAGGTACGGTTGATATATTCTTAATATTTTTCAACAAATTTAAATCCACCTCTTCACCTGTTCTCTTACCAGTAACTATGATAGCGTCGGCGAAACATCTCTCAATTATATCTAAAACAACTTCTTTGTAATTGTCTTCGTTATATCCCAAAATCTTTCCATGTTTAACAAATACATCTGAGAAAACCTTGACATTACTTTTAAGCCTTTTCTTATATAGTAAGAGTTTTCTAGCATTTCCTTCTATAAATCCTTCGGGAGTTATATATGCATGCGATAATATATTTACTCTGATAAATTTTGCACCAGAAGCTTCTGCAATTGCAACTGCAGCCAAAGGATCGTTCCTCAAAACATTAATACCAATAGGTATTGATACATTCTTTCTTATTTCGTGAGCAATTACTGACATGAATGCAATTGTATGTCTTTCAGCATGTTTTCCAAATGGTTTATCGTTGAAATTTTCAATTATTATAGCATCTACATTGCACTCTTCCAATTTTTTTGCCTCGTTTATTGAGAATTCCAATATGTTTTCGAATTTCTCTTCATTTAAATATTCTCCAGGTAATGGTTTAAGGTGCAATGATACGATTAACATTAGAATACGGATATTTTTCCATCAATAATTTCCTTCGTTATTTCAGTAATTTTTTCAAGCCTTTCTTGAACAATCTCTCTTATTCTTTGTTCGTATTCTCTGTAATCTTTATCTGTTATTAAGCTTATGCTTACGATTTTTGGCTCGTTTATTGGTCTACCAATTTGGCTTAATATTTTAACGTAAACCTCTTTAGCAACTCCGAGTTTATAAATATCTTCAGCAATTCTGAATGCTAGTATGTTGTAAAGTTTTCCAACATGAGAGACTGGATTTTTTCCAGCAGCAGCTTCCATGCTCATTAATCTCGTTGGTGTAATTAAGCCATTAACCCTATTTCCTCTTCCAACGGAACCATCGTCTCCCATTTCCGCAGATGTTCCAGTTACTGTTAAATAAATTATTCCTCTTTCATAATCGTCCGCAGTATTTAAATATAATTCAAATT
>JALUTC010000040.1 GCA_027058345.1 archaeon
TCTCTAAGAATGTTTGGAAGATTTTCTATGAGAAAATGCTGTTCGGAAAAGTCCATCACCTCGTAATAATATACGTTTCTAAATACTTTTTCAAAATCTTCTCCTGCCATTTGCTTTAACCTTTCTATTGAGAATCCTCCTTCCGTATCTATAAATACGACCTTCTTTCCCTTTTTACTATAGTTTATCAGGCATTGCAATGCATAGCATGTCTTTCCAGTTGCAGGTTCACCGTAAACCTGTGTTATAATTTTGTGCTCAAGATTTCCTTTAAGTATTTTCTTGAAATATTCATTATACATTTCAACATTCAATACCCTTTCTCGCCTTTACTCCAATGTCATAATAATGTTTTATCTTCTTCATTTCCGTAACCAAATCTGCAACATCTATTATTTCTTTTGGAGCATTTCTACCTGTTAATATTAACTCTACATTTTTTGGCCTATTCATTATAATATATAATAATTCGTCTAATTTAACAATCCCTTTATTTATGGCGTTGAATATTTCATCCAATATGACGATATCATGTTCCTGCATTGATTTTAAAATTTCATTTGGATCAAAGTTCTTTACTCTTACAATTTTAAAACCACTTATTCTTACTCTATGCTCGCCACATTCCCTTTCCTTTAAAAATTGATACATGATTACTCTTAAACCATTCCCAACAGCTCTAAGAGCTAGACCTAATGCTGCAGTAGTCTTCCCCTTACCATCTCCAGTATACACATGAACAAAACCCATATAAATAGATATATAAAAGGAATGATTTTAATATTAAAATTTTTTAATTAAGAAATTTTTTTCCATAAAGTTTGGGGTTTATATGATAGATATTATTTTTACATATATTGCATTATCGATATTTATCCTAGGAATAATTTATAAATTATATACATGGGCAAAATCTCCAATACCTGTCCCAATTGGCATTTATCAAGATTCAACAAGTGCAGCATCAGCAATTAAACACATATTACTTGATGTAATATTCTTTAGACCATTGCTAAGATTTGGTGGAAATTTTATACTATGGCTAGGTTCATGGCTATTTCATATAGCTTTGTTTTTAACATTGATAGGCCATATAAAACTTTTCCTACATTATCCTATAGTGTTACCAATGATAGAAATCAGACCTATACTAAAACTTTTTGTATCAACAATTCTCCCTGCTAGTTTAATCTATTTATTGTTAAGAAGAATTGTACATCGTGACCTTAGATATATATCTACGCCGGCAGATTACTTTGTACTACTATTATTACTAGGTATAATAATCTCAGGAATTATAATGGCAAATTCCGGTATTAATTTGGTTGCAGTTAAATATTATATCCTTAGTATTCTTTCATTTAAACCTGTAAAGGTTGATTTACCCATAATCTTCTGGATTCATTATACTCTAGTACTCATATTATTAATCTATTTCCCATTCAGTAAACTCATGCATCTATTTGGTGCTCTCGTATCACCAACCAAAACTTCCTATCATAAGACAAAGGCACATACTAAAAAACTTGAATTATAAATTTTATGAGGTGATTTAAATGGCAGAATTTCCTAAAAAGATTGTGGAGCCAAATATTGAAACATTGTATAATGTATCTCCAATCCCTGGAGCTGCATCAAAATACGAGTGTCATAGAGGTCACGAAAAAGCTATCAAGTTGATGTCATATCCAATACCATACCCACCACTAAAGGGTGAAGAAGCGATAAAAAGGGTTTTAAATAGATTAAAGGAATTAGCAAATGAAAGAAGAAGTGTTAGAATGTTCATGGAAATATGCGTAAGATGTGGTGCATGTATAAAACAATGCCACTTTTATCTAGGAACACAAGACCCAAATAATACTCCAGTCGGTAGAGCAGAGCTTTTGAGAAAAATTTATAGAAGGTATTTTAGTATAGGAGGAAAATTATTTAAAGGATTGGCTGGAGCAAAAGAATTAACGGAAAAAGTTTTGAACGAGGAATGGTACAAATATTTCTACCAATGCACGGAATGTAGAAGATGCAGCATGTTTTGCCCATTTGGTATAGATACTGCTGAGGTAACAATGGCTGCTAGAGAGGCTTTAGCTTCTGCAGGATTAGTAACAAAATATATTACCGAAGTAATTGCTAAAGTATATATTTATGGAAATAATCTAGGAATCCCCCCAAAGGCATTTGTAGATAGTTTGGAATTCTTCGCCGCAGATGTTCAAGATCTTGAAGGTATTACTCTTAAAGTTCCTGTTGTTATAAATAAAGATTTGTATGAAGAATTTGCACAAAAAGTGTTAGCAAAATCTCCTGAATTAAAACAAGATGTGGAAAGAATATTAAAGGAAATAGATGAAGTAAGGTCAAAATCGTACGAGTTCGTTGAAATTAAAGATAAAGCTGAAATATTATACGTACCACCATCCGCAGATTTGTTTACGAACGTTGATACTACAATAGGTGTTATAAAGGTATTTAACGCTGTTGCAGAGAAGAAAAAAATTGATTGGGCATTTTCCCCATTTGCATCTGAAGCTGCTGTCTTTGGATTATTCCTAGATTATATGGATATAAAAGATATTCAATATAGAATTGTTAGACAAGCAGAAAAAATGAATGCAAAATACGTTGTATTTGGTGAATGCGGTCATGCATGGAGAGCATATTATAACTTCTTGGAAGCATTACATAAACCATTATCATTCAAATTTATACATATATTAGAATTTACCAGAGATTTTATCGAAAGAGGAGTTATAAGATTGGATAAAAGCAAAAACGACGAATACATAGTAACATTACACGATCCATGCAATTATGCAAGAGCATCTCCCAAATTAATATACGATGCAAGATATGTCTTAAAGGCTGCGGTAAATAACTTTTACGAAATGAGAGAAGATACAATTAAGGAAAAAACTTTCTGCTGTAGTGGTGGTGGCGGTTTATTAACCGATGAAATCATGGAATTAAGAATGCTTGGAGCCAAACCAAGAGCATCAGCTTTAAAGGAAGTTATCGATAAATATGGAGTTAATTATCTAGCAGCACCATGTGCTATAGATAAAGCTCAATTACCATTGGTTGTCCAATATTATGAATTAAAGAATAAAAAAACAGGAGAACTAATAAAGGTTGGAGGTATTCACGATTTAGTAGGAAGAGCAATTATATTTGAAAAACAAAGGTAGTGGTTATGATTGAAATTACAACAGAAAATTGGAATAGAGAAATAAATTCAGAGAAACCAATATTTATATGTTTTTTGAGTAATAATATATTTTGTAAAGAATTTCTGTCTATATTATATTATCTTGAAGAAAAATATAAAGATAAGATGAAATTTGGTATAGTAGATACAAGAAAATATTTGGAATTAGCGATCAAGAATAGTATATTTGTAACGCCTAGTTTTGTTATATATTATAAAGGATTTGTCGTCTACGGTATGCAAGGATTTAGAGAAAGGAGATTGATTGAGGAAAAAATATCACGTGTACTATACATGATTAAGAAGAAATTTGGTGATGGAAGATGAAAATTGCATATATTTTGTATGGGATTTTCTTAATCCTACTCTTTGGTACAATTGCAGGAACAATAATTAACTCTTCAAAAGTTCTTGAGGAGTACAAGGATATAATTAAAGAGTTCGTTATAAATAAGGAAAACTTGGAGAAAAAGCATCCAAAAATATACAAGGAATATGGCGTTGAAACAATTAAGGATATGATAGAAAAGCATAAATTATTTGTACATAAAAGGTTGGAAGAATGTATGCAATGTCATGAAGAAACAACATGTAACAGATGTCATAGCTATATGAACCTTAAAGAATTAGAAAAGGTAATAGAAAAGGAGCACAAATAAAACTTTTCCCATTTTTTTAAATCGATGTTATTATTTCGCAACCATCCTTCTTAACTATAACCGTATGCTCTGCTTGAGAAACAACCCCTCTATCCTTTTCCCTTAAAATATTATATGCATATATACTGCCTATGTTAATAAGCTCTCTTAATGCAGAGTATAGATTTATCTTCGGCATAATATCTTTTAACCACCTTTCACAAAATGGTAGATGAGGATATCTCCTCTCAATATAATCCAATAGTTTTCTTGCATAAATGTTACGTGTAGGTTTTCTCTTCAAAAATTTATATATTAGGGCTTCGGCTTCATCAATAACTTTTCCATATCCATTCGTTGCAAATGGCTCTATTGCAATAACATCTCCTTCCTTTATTTCAAAGTAATGCCTCGTGTAAATATTAAAGAGAACTTTATTTGTATGAAGATTATATCTTGAAAGGAAATGCCCCGTTAAATTAACTATTGGTTTAAATCCATAACTTCTAATAGTTTCTTCTATAACTTTTCCTATCTCATTACTTTTGACACCAGGTTTTATCTTGTTAATTGCCTCATCTAGAGCTTCTTCACTTGCTTTAATCAATAATTCCTTCTCTTTATTTCCCTTACCCACAATTATACTTTTTGCCATATCTGCTATGTAACCATTTACATGAACTCCTAAATCAATCTTTACCAAATCCCCCTCCTTTAACTTTCTATCGTCATCTATTCTAGCAGTATCATGCGCTGCGATTTCATTTACTGATAAATTGCATGGAAAGGCTATGTTTCCTCCTCTTTTTAAAATTTCTCTTTCTACAAATTCCACAATCTCATTAATTTTAACACCAGGCTTTATTAATTTTAAAACATCCTTCATAACACTAGCAGCAATTTCTCCAGCTTTCTTATATTCTTCATATCCCTCAATCATAAAAATTTTAGAATCTGATATTTAAGTAAAGAGCTAATGATACAACTAATAATATTATCCAAATCAATGGATTCCAGAAAATTATCTTTGAACCATCTAGCGGAGGTAATGGTAAAAGATTAATGAATGCAAGCCATGAATTGATGTATGTTCCGAATCTAAATATTTCATTTCCAAAAATAATATATAATATAAAGAATATAAAGGCCAGGACAATATTTACAAGGACTCCAGCGACGGAAATGATTCCTTCTTCATGTTTTCTTATGAATCTAATTGCATATATTTGTACTGCACCTGGTGCTATAAAGAAAAACTTTACGGTAATCGCAAGTAATAAAGCAATAGCCAATCCTAAATACCATGCACGGAATTCTGCTTCCAAACCAAACCTTATCGCAGTATATTTATGAGCTAGTTCATGTAAAATAAATGCGAGACCGATTATAAAAAACATTGTAACATATACTATTAGGAAATATATACCAGATACTTCCTGAACCCATGTGAAACAAAATGATATGATTATCGTTGAAATTAACAATTCCATTGCTTCTCTCTTACTTATTTTTAAATTTTCGAGCATATTAATTATTTGCTAATTTTTTTAATTCTTTTGGAATTTCATTCAATGGTAAAACTTTATCTACACAACCAGTTTCAATTGCAGCTTTTGGCATTGAAAATACAATGCTAGTTTTTTCATCCTGTGCAATAGTATATCCTCCCTTTTCCTTTATCTTCTTTATACCTTCGGCACCATCTCTTCCCAATCCCGTCAATATTACGCCTATTGTATTCTTTTCAAAGTTTTCAGCTGCTGATATCATTGTTACATCAACGCTTGGTCTTACTCCATTAACCTTTGGCGTTTTAATTAATCTTATTCTATCCCTTTCAAAAATTAAATGATAATCTCCCCTTGCTACGTATGCAATATTATCGACTAATCTTGCACCATCATATGCTTCAAGAACTTCCATCTTTGAAATTTTATTAAGCCTTTCAGCTAGCATTGATGAGAAATATTCCTGAATATGTTGAACAACAATTATGCAGGCATTTATCTCATCTAATTCTTTAAATATTTCCATTAATGCCCTAGGTCCTCCGGTCGATGCTCCTATAACAATTACCTTCGACAATGTACCTTTTGGTTTTGTTTTTATCTTTACCTCTTCATATTCCTTAAACCTTCTTATTAATTTAAACCTTTGAATTCTTGCAGCGTTCTTCACCTTTTCTATAATTTCATCCTTAAGTTTTATTATATCAATTGTAACCTCTCCACCTGGTTTTGTTATATAATCGACAGCACCTAATTCTAAAGCT
>JALUTC010000041.1 GCA_027058345.1 archaeon
AACGTAGACATAGGAGTATTCTTAGATATTCCTGTAGACCCATTCAAATTAAAAGGCGAAGTTAAAGAAGCCGTTGAAAAAACGATAAAAAATGCAATCGAGGCAAAAAATTTGAAAAGAAACTTTGCCACCGTTGCAACAGTTCAAGGAGGAAAATATTTAGATTTAAGAGAGTATTGTGCAAAGGAATTAAGCAAGTTAGATTTCGAATACTATGCAATTGGTGGTGTCGTTCCTTTCATGGAAGGATATGATTTTACATCACTTGTTAAAATAATAGAAGTTTCAAAGAGGAACCTTCCAATAAATAAACCCGTACATTTATTTGGATGTGGACACCCCATAATGTTTGCCCTCGCTGTTGCATTAGGTATAGATACATTCGATTCAGCATCGTATGCAATATATGCAAAGGATGATAGATATATAACTGAATATGGAACATTACATCTCGAAGATATAGAAGAGTTTCCATGTTTCTGCAATGTCTGTTCTAATTATACACCAAAAGAATTAAAGACAATGGATAAAAAGGATAGAGAAAAACTTCTTGCCGAACATAACCTATTCGTTATATTTGAAGAAATAAGGAGAATAAGACAAAAAATAATCGAAGGAGAACTGGAAAATTATTTGGAAGTAAGATGCAGGTCGCATCCATATCTACTAGAAGCTATGAGATATTTATACGAGATAGATTTTGTAAAAGAGCTTAATCCAATATCAAAAAAATCTGGAATGTTTTATACAGGAATAGAAACATTATTTAGACCAGAAGTTCTAAAACATTTGGAAAAGATGAATAGATTGGAAGAAAGTGAAAATATAGTAATATTGCCCGATATCTCAAAACCCTACTACGACTATTACAATGTATTATCGAGCAGAAAATATAGATACTGTATATTTTCACCAATATTCTCACTAATACCAATAGAAATAGAAGAAATCTATCCATTGATGCAACATGAATCTCCAAGAAAGCTTAGAAAAGAAGAAATCGAAATTGCGAGAGAGAGGGTTATGAAATATTTGGAGGAATCAAATTATAACAATGTATATATACATTCATCTTTGAAGGAAATACTAAATATTGAAGATGCAGAATATTTCGATGAATTGTCATTTGAATCAGGAGATTTCAAGTTCAAATTTATAAATTTCGTAAATTACATATATGGAAAAGGTTCCGGTAAAATAATATTCGATGGCAATGTAACTGTGGAATTTTCAAAAACGAAAAGATTTAGAAGAGTATACAACAATGGAAATTTGGTCGGTACAATTAGAAACGATGGGATATTAACCTTAACAAAATATTCTGCGGAAAAATTAATGAAGCTAAACCTTAACAAGGTATTCGTTAATAAAAATGCTTTGAATACAATAAAATTTGGAAGAGTATATTGCAAAGATGTAACAGATGCTTCTAACAATATCGAGGCAGGTCAAGATGTACTCATTATCCACGAAGACAAATTGATAGGAATAGGTAAAAGTGTACTATCGTATAAGGAACTTGTAAACTTTAAATACGGAGTAGCTGTAAAAGTTAGGCATAGATTTTAAATTTATGAATAAAGTAAACTTTTGTGAATTTTTTATTTATTATTATGACGGGCGAAATCATTGTTAATTACGAATTGGATGTTAGAGGATATTCTTGTCCATATCCAGCAATACAAACGTTGAGAAAATTGAAGGAGATGAAATCCGGAGAAGTTTTGAAGGTGATAGCAAGTGACAAGGGGGCAAAGAAGGATATTCCAACAGTTGCTAAGAAGCAAAATGCTGAAATAATTAAGATTGATGAGAAGGAAAATGAACTTATATTTTATATCAAGAAGAAGTAAAGGTATCCTATATATTCTAGAAGCTGCAATTTCTTCAATAGTTTTAATTTTAATCCTTTTTTCAATTTTATCCCTAACAATCCCTAACATAAAGGTGGAGGATTATGATAAATATTATTCGATGTTAAAATCTCTCGACGAATCCGGTGTTTTAAATGAATTGATAAAGAATCCGAATGCTTTTAAATATTATTTTAAAGATTGCTTCGTTATGATCAAGGATGAAAATTCAACAATTTATGCAGAAAGCATACCGAGAGAAAATCTAATCACGATCAACTACTTTTATATAAATAAAAATGGTAAATATTATTTAATAAGACTTTTCTGCATGTAATTGGAAACAGTTCTCCAACTCTTTCTAACAATCTCGGGTAAGTTTCCACTTTCAATACACCTTTTAATATATTCTATGGTTTTTTTATCCGATGGATATCCAGAACCAAAGTCTCCATAAAGCTTTTTCAACGTTTCAATCTCATAATCTCTGATAACTTTGGCTATTATTGATGCTGCTGAAACTATTGGATATCGTTGATCCGCCCTTATCTCTGAAACTATTTTGCAATTATATTTAAGTCTTCTCTTTAGCTCAACTTCTAATATCCTTGGATTATTATAAAAGGAATCGATGTAAATTTCTTCAGGTTTATCCTCGTTCAATACTTCCGATATCTTTTTAATTTCCAACTCATTTATACTACTCTTCCATACATATAAGTCTATCTCTTCAGGCTCAATCTTTATTATCCTATACTTAAATCTCTTTGACAATATTGAAAATATTGCTCTTCTCTTATGCTTTGTTAATTTCTTCGAATCTTTAACACCAATCTTATCTAATATGTTCAAATCCTTCTTTTCCAAATATATTATACATATTATCATCGGCCCTATTAAGCTTCCTCTTCCTGCCTCATCTATTCCACAAATCATAGCATTTCCAAAGGCTCTATTCCTAATAAATTCATGCAATTTTCCATAACTATTTTCGTAGCGTATATTAAATTTAATCTAAAATCCTCCTTTTCTGATCCTAAAACCCTTTCGGAGTTATAAAATCTATGAAATACATCGGCTATCTCTAATAAATAGTTTGCAATCGTATGTACATTCCTATTTTCTGCAGATTCCTTAACAACTTTAGGAAACTTTGATATAATCTTAACCAATGATTTCTCATTCTCATTTAAATCCTTTACTCCAAAATTTTCAGGAACATTTGCCTTCTCCAATATCCTACAAATTCTAGCATATGCGTATTGAATATAAGGTAATGAATTCCTTTCAAAATTTAAAACCTCTCCCCAATTGAAAACTATTTTTCTTTCAGGAGATGTTCTAGCAATATAATATTTCAAGCTTCCTATTCCTAGCTTTTCAGCAATCTCTCTTCTTTTATTTTCATCCAAATCCTTCCTCCTCTTTGAAACCTCTTCGTATGCCCTCTTTATGCATTCATTAATCAAATCGTCCACAGCTATATATCTACCCTTTCTCGTCGATATTTTTCCTTCAGGTAATGTTATGAATTCATATATTATAAATTCTGGTACCTTTTCATTTAATATCTTTAAAACCGCTTCCAATTGTTTTGCCGCCAATTTATGATCAGAACCAAATATATCTATAACTATATCGAAGTTTTTAGATTTATATACATGATAAGCAATATCTCTTGTTGTATATAATGTTGTTCCATCACTCCTTTTTAGTACTAGTTCCTTATCTATGCCAAAATCTTTTAAATCGAGATAACATGTGTCATTTTCTTTATAATATTTTGTATTCTTAAGAATGTTTAAAATTCTATCTACATCTCCATTGTAAACGAAATCACTTTCATATATGAATTTATCATGCTTAATGTTTAGCCTCTTCAACGTTTCTCTTATTCCTTCTAAACAAAGGTCGACAATTCTTCTAATCTCTTCCTTATTTTTTCCAGATTCATATTCAAGCATTATTCTTCTAACTTCTTCAACGTATTTATTATCCTTTTCCAATAATTCGTTCGCCTTAATATAAGCTTCAACGATTGCATGGTCTTTCTTAACACCTTCCTTAATGCCAAATAATCTAACACCCAATGCTAGAATAGCTATCTGCTTTCCCATGTCGTTAACGTAATATTGTGTCTCAACATCATAACCATAAAACCTTAAAATCCTTGCCAAAGAATCTCCTATTATAGCATTTCTAAGATGTCCTATATGTAAAGGCCCATCTGGATTTGCAGATGTATGTTCTATTACAACACGCTTCCCCTTCCTTTCACCTCTTCCAAAATTGTTTCCCTCTTTTTTTACCTTCAATATTAAATCCTTAGAAAAAACTTCATAATTTAAATAAAAATTTATATAACCATTTATATTTTTTATATCAGATATATATCTGAAGTCTCCCTTTATTTTCGAGATTATTTCATCCGCAATTTCAATGGGATTTTTTTTATACATCTTTGCAAGCTTAAATGCAATATTCGTTGCCAAATCTCCATACTTCCCTTTAGGCTCCTCGAGTTTAAAATCTATCGAAACAACATTTTTAAGACAATTCCTAACTTCTTCTTCAAATTTTTCAAACATTTCCCGACACCTCTTTAAAGTGATTTACAACAAAATCCCTATCCAGGCTAGCTATTAAACTTGCAGCTCTTGGACCAAAGTTCCTGTTAAGTAATGATATGTAAATGGCTGAGAATGCTTCCTTTTGATTTATCCCAACCCTTCTTGCAATTTCATATATGGAATCGTGTATTTCCTGAATACTAGCATTTCTATTAGAATCTAACCATTTTGCAAATTCTTTCAAAAACTTCCTTTGATTTTCACTTAGCTTATCCTTAACAATTTCCGGAGATTTTACAATGGAAATCCTCTTATCATTAGGTATAAATTCTTCAACGTAATTTTTTGCAAGCTCAATCCTTTTAAGAATATATTCTTTCAATTCTTCATTGTAATGACCACTCCTCTTTAAACTTAGTATTATTGAATCAATCCTTTCAAATATTTGAACAAGCATAATTAGATGAGAGTAAGGTACATTCACATATGGCTTTATATGCTTTGTTTGAGAATAATAATAAAGCTTCTTCAAATTATATTCTTCCTTTTTATCATCCAAAGAAATTTTTCCATAATAAACAGCAGCAGCCCTATCATATTCATCGTAAAGTTTCGGCAAATCTCTCCAATTAAAATTTCTAGCCTTCATCAACTTCTTCGCATATAAATACCTTAAAACTTCAGGCTCTGCAACTCTTAACCATTCTCTAGGATATACAACATTCCCAACACTTGCCGACATCTTCTTCCCTTCTATCATTATGTGTTCGTAAAATATTGGTATTGGAGAAGGATAATCCAATATTTCTTCACATATTCTAGCATTTAGCCAAAAGGCAGAATCTGGAACAATGTATTCCTTTCCAGCACCTTCTGCTACAACTTTCCATCTATACCATTGAGCAGCCCACTCTCCCTTCCATGGAATCTTTCCAATTGCATTCAACAAATAAACTTCTCCCTCATATCCGCATCCCTTTGCTAAATACTCTTCGAATTTATAATCCTTACAAACATAATATGCTTTAAAATTTTCAATCTTAATAATTCTAGTTGTAATTATCCTACCACAGTTTTCACAAACAATTAAAAACGGTAACCAATCATCTTTCTTTAATATCTTCCTTATTTTCTCAACGTTTTCCACATACTTCTTTATCACTTCCTTAAAAGAACCCTTCCTATATTCTTGACTCATGAAATATATTTCAGGCTCATTTCTTAAAAATTCGTTCATAACCTCTAAATATTCTTCGACAAAATGCTGCGAATAACTCTTATGACATCCATATGGATCCGGTATCATTGATACCGGCCTTCCTATATGTTCTTCAAATTCTTTAGGAACCTGTTCTGGAATTTTTCTCAACGGATCCATGTCTTCCGCAACCCATACTAGCTTGGCATCATATCCCATATCCTTTAAAGCTGAGACAACAATATCTCCTCTTATGGTATCGCTCAACCTACCTATATGTAATACGCCTGAAATCGATGCAGAACTCTTTATAACAAATTCCTTAAATTCTGGAACATTCTTCTGTATGAATGAATACCTCTTCCTTTCAACTATTTCCCTAGCCTTCTTCTCTGCCCAGAATAATTCCTCTTCCTTCATATAAAAAATAAATTTTATTCCAATATGTTATACAAAGTATCCCTCTCTTTAGGAATCCTGCCTATT
>JALUTC010000042.1 GCA_027058345.1 archaeon
AATATATGCTGCACTACGTATTAAGGAAAGATTAAGAAAGGAATATATAGAAACACGTTGTGTACAGTTAAGGGATAAACTTAAAAAAGAAGGAAAAAGTGATGAAGAAATAGATAGAGAAGTTGAAAGAAGAAGAGCAGATTTTGAGCGTGAATTTGAGAGAATATTACCAAAACAAAATGTTATAACTCAAATCCTTAAATATGCCTCTGAATGTCCACACATAGTTGGAGGCGTGTTAGCTATTTTAGCACTATCATATATCCCTACATGAGGTGAGAGAAATGGTATTTGTTAGAGGTACATTTCGTGTTGTTTTTAATGTACATAGTTTAAATACCGAGGGTGCCGTCGGTAATTATAACCCTTTGGTTAGAGTATTTGTAACTGGACGAAATAAGGATACGTGGGAAGTCGTTGAAACATATGCTATTAGTGGTAATATGTTAAAACATTGGCATGCAAGAATTATTTCCGAAATTGCAAAAGCTAAGAATTTAAAATCCCTTCCTCTATGTGAAGATTGTATAAGAGGTGTTTTTTATAGAACGAGGTTGAGAGTAGAGTCGGAGAGTGATATGATATCAAAATGTGTTCTAGATGATTTACATGGCTTCCTATGTACGGAGACACAAGTAAGAAGGGAATCTCTGATAAAGTTATCATTTGCTGTTCCAGTAGAGGAAAGGATATTTAATATTTGCTCGGTTACTCATAATAGAGTTGTAGTTGATGAAAGTGGAAAAATTTCTAAAGAAGGAATGATGCCATTTAAAAATGAATACGCATCAGGAATTTATGCATTTGCAATAGCTATGGATCTTAAATATGTTGGAATTCCACTTGCTAATCCAAACAAAAATGTTATAAATAATTCCGATAGAAAAGACCGTGCAAAAATTGCACTGGAAGCATTGGGATCATTACTACAGGGAGAAATTGGTGCAAAACAGGCAAGGGCATTTCCAATAGCGAAACCACTTCAAGCATTGGTTATAATCTCTAAGTATCCTATACCTGCACCAACACATGCGTATTATAAGGATTATATAGAAGATACGATGGAAACATATCGCGGTCTTATTACCAACGGTTTATTAGGGAAAGATACGATTGAAATCCATACATACGGTATAAAGAATATTGATATTTCAAAGGAGTTAAAAAATATTATAAAACAACATAATTCAATAGGAGAAATGATTGGAGATTTATCTAAGAAAATTGATGAATGGTTGGAATGATTTTGGTAGAAGTCCTTGCATCACCCTTCTTCTATTCTACCAGATTATTAGAAGCATATCAAGTAGCTGAAACAATGCCCTTACCGCCACCATCAACTATAGGAGGAGCATTTGCCTATTCATATGCTATATGGAAAGGCATTGATTTTAGAGAGAGTTTAAAAATTTTTGCCGAAAATGCGTGGTATTATGTAATACCAGAATCTGATATCATTTTGTCATCAATTATTTTAAGAAGAATAAGATTATTACAATTGAAAGAAGCACTTATAAGAAGTAGAAGAGATAGAGAACGTTTCATTGAAAGATTACCCGAGGATGTTGCTGAAATTTTAAAGAAACGGGAGAATATCATTAATAAACTAAAAACCAGACATGACTTTTTAAGACTGTTGAGAGATTTAAATCTTGAATATTATTGGACTTATTACACAAAAACATTTTTTGATGCAATGATTAGAAGATATGCTTTCACTAATAGTATATACATAGCTGGACTTATTCAAAAAATTAATGAGAAATTTCCGTTAGGCTTTACTAGATTAGGAGATACAGAGTCATAT
>JALUTC010000043.1 GCA_027058345.1 archaeon
AGCTCATCTCCTCTTGGATATATTCCAGAACCATGAAATATTAAGAACTTAAACTTTCCAATCTCTACTCTTTGCTTTACCGGAAGATTGTCCAATCCATAGAAATAATCCATATTTCCACGAACCGCATAAGTCTTTGCTATCTTATTTAATTCTTCAAAAACGTCATACGATGTTAAATCTCCTGCATGAAATATGTAATCGACATTGTACTCCTTTATTCTTTCAATTATTTCTTCAAGATTATCAGCCCTATCAGGTATGTGTGTATCAGCTAAACAACATATTTTTAAACTCCTCTTCATATAAATAATCAATCGTAATATTTAGGCTAGCTAAGAATGATAAGAATTCGTCAAATCTCTTCTTCAATATTTTAGTTAATTCCTTTATCCTATTTCTCAACGTCACATCACTTATTTCTAATGTATTTGCAATCTCTCTCTGTGCCCTTTTTTCCTTACAGAATATACTTGCCAAATATATTGCGGCTCCACATATACTTTCAGGAGATTTTCCCAAAGTAATTCCTTCCTCTTTTGCCATTTGAATTATTTTTCTAGCAACACTATTAACTCTACCAGATAACTTCAATTTTGCAACATATCTGGGTATGAAATCTTCCGGAGAAAATGGTGTCACTTTAATTTTAAGCTTCTTACTTATTGTCTTTATACATCTTGACAAATCCTTTCTTGATATATTTGCAACCTCAATTATCTCCGAATGCCTTCTTGGAACTCTTTGTCTTTTACATGCAATTGCAATACATGCAGCAACAATAGCATCGAGGCTTCTTCCTCTTATCAATCTTTCTTGATATACTCTTCTAAATATTTCTGCAGCATCCTTCTTGACTTGGTCTGACAAATCAAGATTTGTACAATATCTATCTATTAAGTTTAATCCATTCATTAAACATTTATCCGAAGGTGATCCAGAAATTATCTTCTTATGTATATTCTTTATTTTATATATAACTTTTTTAGATTCATTTGTTAACTCTTTTCCAAACGCATCTTTATTTCTACCATCTATCAATGTTGAGATACCATAATCATGTATTAATGGATTTAAGGGACTACCAACTCTGGATCTTTTCATCAACTGTTCATTATTAAAAGCTCTCCATTCCTGCGAGGTATCGATTATATTTCCAGGCTGTACAGCACCACACGATTCACAAACGATTTCTCCCCTAGCATAATCGTATATCAATTTCTCATTTCCACAAACAATACATCTATTTTTTCCTCCTCCTTCTTTCATTTGAAACACCACCAACCTTTAAAATATCTCCGACAGAAATCTTATCGAAATATTCCTTATTTACTCGAATTAGAATAAATGGATTATCAACATTTCCAATAATATCAGAAACGTAGCCAATTTTCACATCATCTAGATATACTGGAGAATAAATTCTAGGAAGAATTTTTGACTTAGCCAACACATTTTTCTTTTTCGTCTTTTTTACAACCTTTACCTCAAGGAATCTCATGCCCTCTTTCTTCTTCAATCTTTTTTAATAATTTTGTTATATTAACATTTAAAATCATTTCAGCCTCTTTCTGAGATAATCCGGAAGCAATTGGTAATAATTTGAATAGATTTAAATCCACGATATCTTCTACATCATGTGCATCAGTTGAAACAATTAACCTAGCCCCTATTTCTTTTGAAACTCTTGCTACATGCCCATTTGTTAGGCAATGTCCTTGTCTAAAGGTTAATTCCAAGAATACATCGTTCTCCTTTGCAGCCTCTACTTCTTCTGGACAAATAAGTCCTGGATGGGCTAATAT
>JALUTC010000044.1 GCA_027058345.1 archaeon
TTTATGTCCCTATTTTTTAGCTTAACATGTTTCATTTTATAAAATTCTCTCTTACTTATTTTTGTCCGTAAAGGCAATTCATCGAAATATACCAGGGCTAAATCCGTTAATGATACTATACCTACTAGTTTACCCTTATCCAATACGATTGCTCTATCGGAATTTTTTTCAAAAATCTTTTCAAGAACTTTATTAATCGAATGATAAACGTTTACCGTTGGTATATTATTGTTGAGGAAGTTTTCCGCAAGAAATTTTTCCTTGAAATTATTTACATAAGCTTTTACGGCGGAAGTTTTTGTGAATAATCCGACTATTTCATTATTTTCACAAACGATAACGTATTCATCGTTTAAAACCTTTTTTGCAGCGGATTTTAGCGAAAAATTTTTATCGACGATGCTCAAATTCTTATCCATAACCTTTTCAACGAGGATTTTATCAACGGGTCTTCTTTTTTCGGGAGAAACCGTTTGTAATAATTTTTTTGCAATATTCTTTTTTGATACTATACCTATAGGTTTTTCATCAACAACCAATACCTGTTCAACATTATATCTGAGCATAAGATTACATACGGTTGCGATTGTATCGTTTTTATATGCTATTACAACATTTTCATCGATATATTCATCGAGCTTCATTCATATCCCTCCATATTGCTCTGAGTAAATCGTGTTCCGTTATAATTCCGGAAATTTTTCCATCCTTTATTACGAGAAGACCTCCGGTTTTATTTTCGATCATCATTTTGGCAGCGAATCCAAGGTCTTTATCTTCGCTTATGAAAGGGACTTCTTTACGCATGAATTCTTTAACTGGAATATCCAATACATCTTCCAATTGATTGTTTATTAATTTGGAGAAAATTTTGTTTGAGGAAATGAAATTTATTATGGTTCTAGTCGTTACTATTCCTATTGGTGAATCGTTATCATCCACTATTGGAACTCTTCTGAAACCCTTTCTTATCATTAACAGGATGATATCTTTTAATGTGCTATTTATGTTTGCAACGATAACCTTTTTCGACATGAAATCGTTAACCTTCTTTCCGGTAATTTTTTCATATAATAATTCTACGAAATCCCTCTCGGAAATTATCCCCTTTACAATTCTTTCTTCATCATCATTTACTATCAATAAATAATCAACACGATTTTTAAACATCGTTTCTATACCTTCTTTTATCGAAGAATCTTCGAAAACATAAACAGCAGGTTCCATAATTTCGGTAACGGGTTCGTTAATACTTGATAAGAAATTACCTTTATGTTTAACGGTTATAATTCTTGCCTTTTCTCCACCACCGAGAAAGTTTATAATATCCTTACTCGTTATTATACCCAATAATCTATTTTTACCAGGTTCGCATATGGGTAATCTTCTGAATCTGTATTTATTCATCGTATCTATTGCACCTTTGATTGTCATTGTAGGAGGAATTGTTACGACATTTCTATTTGCTATTAAGGTAATTGAGCCCTGACGTTTTATAAACCTACCGCTTGTTATCTTTTCTCCAATATCATCCATTTTTAAAACGTTATATCTCGCCCTATCATCTAAACGGGAATCTCTCGCAACATTCTTCATATAAAACAGACGTATTATACCGTTAGAAATAATTTTCAAATATATAAATAATTAAATATAATTGAAGTAGTTAAGCACTGCAAGTGTTAATACTCCTGGAACACCGAAAAGTGCGGAAATCAATATTGTAACGATATTTATTGGTATGGGATTGTTTGAAAATATAGTTAGGTTCAATACGTATAAAAGTATTAAGCCAAATA
>JALUTC010000045.1 GCA_027058345.1 archaeon
CACCTGTTGTTGAAGAGGAATCACCCCTTCCAATTGTTCCCTCTATAATCTCGTTATTTGTTGTAATAGAAATTTTGAGGAGAAAACGTAAATAAGGATGGATTGGGAATGTCTGCAAAAAAAAAATTTCATAAAATTTATTAAAAATTAATAAAAAGATTTAAATACTTTTTATTTTATATTATGAATTGGTGATTTGAATGGATATTTTATTTTTGATTATTTCGACAGCTCTCGTAATGTTAATGATTCCAGCTATAGGATTCTTATATGGAGGAATGGTTAGAAGAAAGAACGTTGTATCAACTATAACGTTGAGCATTATATCTTTAATAATTACATCGATATATTGGGTTATAGCTGGATATTCTCTAACATTCGGTGAGAGTATTTTTGGAATAATAGGAACGTTGAACAATATTTTCTTGCATGGAATTGAAATGAAAGAATTTGCATTTGCAGCGTTTCAATTAATGTTCGCAGCAGTATCACTGGCATTAATAACGTCGGCTGTTGTTGAAAGGATAAAACCTTCAGCATTCATATTATTTTCAGTCCTATGGTTATTACTTGTTTATACTCCAATTGCTCATTGGACATGGAATGAAAATGGTATCTTAGCAAAACTC
Source organism: archaeon (assembly GCA_027058345.1). Taxonomy (GTDB): domain Archaea; phylum Hydrothermarchaeota; class Hydrothermarchaeia; order JALTZZ01; family JALUTC01; genus JALUTC01. Next base: position 630 of record JALUTC010000045.1, read on the forward strand.
GGAATACTAGACTTTGCAGGTGGTTTGGTTGTTCATGCAAATGCAGGATTCTCAGCATTAGCACTAGCAATTGTGATAGGAAGTAGACTGGGTTTTCCTCGATATCAATTCCTACCAAATAATATTCCCATCGCTTTACTAGGTGCTTTACTGTTATGGTTTGGATGGTTTGGTTTTAATGCAGGATCTGCTCTCGAACCAAATGAGATTGCTGCAAATGCATTGATAGTAACAAATACAGCTGCAGCCTCTGGAGCTTTAGGATGGATGATGGTGAATTGGATAAGAGAAGGAAGAATAAGCAGTTTAGGAATTGCAAGCGGTATAATATCAGGATTGGTAGCAATAACTCCAGCTGCAGGTTATGTAAACGTTTTAAGCTCAATAATCATTGGATTCATATCTGGAATGATTTGCTACATTGCAATGAATATCAGAATAAAATATAAAATAGATGAAAGTTTAGATTGCTTCGCAATTCATGGCATTGCCGGCGTTTGGGGTGCAATTTCGACGGGAATATTTGCAACGGTAAATTCAAGCGGATTAATTCTTGGTAATATCTATCAATTTCTCGTACAATTAATTGGAACAATGATAGGAGTAGCATATTCTTTTATGATGACATATATAATTTCTAAGATATTAAATGGAACAATAGGTTTAAGGGTTAATGAGGAAGAGGAATATATAGGATTGGATATTGCTAAGCATGGAGAATCTGCATATGGTTGAGGTGTTTTTGAATGAAATTAATCCTTGCAATTATAAGACCTGAAAAGTTTGAAGATGTTAAAAAAGCATTGGAAGAGAAGGGTTTCATACCAATGACCGTGCTTGAAGTAAAGGGCAGGGGTGAGCAGAAGGGGATACGATTATCTTATAGAGGAAGGACTGTTGAAGTTGATTTACTGGAGAAGGTTCAGATAGAAATAGTTGCTAGAGACGAAGATGTAGATGAAATTGTCGAGACAATAATGAATAGTGCAAGAACAGGTAAGATAGGTGATGGGAGGATATTTATAATTCCTGTAGAAAAGTCGATAAAGATTAGAACTGGTGAAGAAACAATTTAATTTTTTATGATAGGCAAGGGATTCTCTCCATGTAGTGTAACGGGTTTTTTTATCCAGTCATTGAGAAAGATCCCTTGAAATCTGGCTCTA
>JALUTC010000046.1 GCA_027058345.1 archaeon
TTTTCTTAATCTTTTTTAATAAGTTTAAATTCCTCTTTGGTAAATTGCAACAGTAAAAAATCTTTCTATATTATAATCAGAAACTGAATTTATGTCAAGATTTTTGCGTCAAAGCAGCAGTTTTGTTAAATTAGATTATCAAGAGGATCAGGAACTTCACTTAAAATTTCTCTCTTTATATTTATACTATCAGGAAAGGTATAAATTATCACACTATCCACACTTTTCCTTATTAAACCTTTTATCTCCATTTTTAAAGCAGAGATTCTGGATAGTGTTAAATCACCTTCAAATACTGACTTCTGCACATGATGTAAATATTTCCTTGAAATTTTCTTAATCTTCTGTAATATCCTTTTTCCCTCCTCATCCTCGGTATTTATATCATACACAAGTATAACCCTCATATCACCACCAAACTTTTAAAGGAGAATAATTCTTTTCACCATACAGATGCTTTATTAATTTATACAACTCAAGCCTTATAAGAGTTCTGTATTTGACCTTTCTCCTTAACCTACGATGCAACACAGTAGATTCAAGTCTCTCATCAAACTTTTTTACAAAAATTTTTCTGCCTTCACTATTTAAATAAGAAAAATTCAATGCTCTTTCAAAATGCTCCATTTTTATAACCCCGTTATTTATCAAATTCATAACTAACCTGTCACTCAAAACAGGTTTAAATATCTCCGAAATGTCCAGAGAAAGAGAATATCTCCTTTCAGAGGGCTGATGCAGATAACTTATTGCAGGGTTTAACGGAGTCATATATATTTCTCTTAATACTGTGGTATACACAAGTGAATTGCCAAAAGAAATTAAAGCATTTAAAGGATTTGAAGGAGGTCTTATTTCCCTCTGCCCGAGTTCCCATCCGGTAATCTCCTCAAAAGCTTTATAATATTCCTTTCTTACATGAGCTTCAATACTCATAAGTTCTGAAATTGAATTTACACCATCTATATTCCTTTCATAATTTTTGATTCTTTCTATATATTCATTAAGCGCTCTCTTTTCTAAATTCCTCCTTAAATTATGAATAGCTCCCTCTATTATCTTTTTCGCAATAAAAATTCTTTTCTCAGAATCAAAAAAATATTCCACCTGACGAACAATTAAATCGCCTGAAATCAACTTTTCTCTTGGATAATATGAACCGTTATAAAATCCATAATAATTAAAAAAATGTAAAACTATTCCGTATTTTGAACATAAATCTATAAATTTTGTATTGAAATCTATCTCACCGAAAATAAATAACTGATCAATATTTTCAACAGGAATGGGAACTCTTTTGTCTGAACCCTCAAAAAACACAGTATTCTCTTTTCTCCTTATCCTTCCATTTGAAAATATGTAATAACTGCGAGGCATATAGGGTAATATTATAAAATAAAAGATAGTTTTAAACAATTAATCGCGGTTATGGAATCGCTCTACAGTTGACAAATTTCCCCCTTGGAGAAGGGATTGCTAAATAATTTCGCAGTTATGAACCATCTCTACAGTTTGTTTTTACACACTGTAGCGGTCGCATTTATGCGACATATAGCAATAATTACAGTGTATTTTACGCAATCCCGACAAAAGTCGGGATGCGGCTACAATTCAAATATAACAGAAAAAATAATAGGCACATTTTTTACAATAAGGTTTATTTATGACAGGAGGCGGTGATTCAATTGATTTGATTTCTTGAATTTCTTTTATAGCATTTTCTATCCTCTTTTCATCTGCCTCCTTGAGTTCCACATCCACCTTTCTCATAAGTTTGGGAT
>JALUTC010000047.1 GCA_027058345.1 archaeon
AAAGAAAATTGGAGAACATCGAAGAGATAATATATCGTGGAAAGGTGTTTGATTGATACAACAGTATTTGATAGGACAATAAATCAAAAACAAAAGGAATTACTTTTTAAACTTATTTCTAAATATAGATTGGTAGTTCCTGTTAATGTTCTTGAAGAAATCTTCTTTAGAATAATTGTCGTAACGATAGGTTCGGAAATAAAATCAAATAAATATTTCGATATAAAAGAGGCTTGGGAAAAATGTAAAGCGACAAAAATTCTTGAATTGATAGATAAAGGATACTTAGAGGTTGCGGATGCGAGATATGAAGATATGAAAACCGCTAAAGAAATAGAAATTAAGTATAAACTATTATCGAACGATGCCTTAATAGCTGTAATTTCTTTAAATAGAAAAATTAAGAGGATTGCAACCTTTGATGAAGATTTTAAAAGGGTAGATTTTTTAAAGATTGTCAAAGTTTAGTTAAGGAATAAGTTAAGCGGAAAAAAATCATTACAAGCATCAAATTTTTTCCTTCAGGAGATTTATGATGTTGCTTTTTATTGAAGAAATTTCATGCTGAATTGATTCAGAAATTTTCGGGAGTTTTTTCCCATTTGGATAATTATTAATAGAAAAATTTTCGGCATCACTTAACTTATTGCTTCCTTTATAACATTTATAAGCATCAAAAACCTCTTCCTTATTCGATCGATTTTTAACTCTAACGATATAATTGTTGCAGTAAAAGTAAAATTTTTTATGGAATTTTTTAATCGTGAGAAGGAGATAAGAGATTTGTTAGGCATGATAAGACAGGAACCGAATATGATTACTTTTATATATGGGCCTATAAATTCAGGAAAGACTGTTTTGATGTATCATTTGATTGAGAATGTTTTGTCAAAACAAGAAGAAAGGTATGCGACCTTTTATATAAATTTGCGGGGATATGCGGTAACGAAGCAGGAGGAATTTTTGAAGGTATTGTTTGAGGTATACGATGAGGATTCGTTTAAGAAAAAATTCGATAGGATTTTAAAAGGAATAGAAAAATATCATAAGGCAATACCCGTTATTAGAAGTATTTGGAGGGAATTCTTCTACGGAGAAAAATCTTTCGACGCTTTCAAACATGTAGAAAACTTCCTCCAAGAATTATACGATAGAGGTATTAAGCCTATAATCATATTCGACGAACTACAAGTAATTAAGGATATCAAAATCAACGAGCTTCTAATATATCGCCTATTCAACCTGTTCATTAGATTGACAAAAGAACTCAAGCTTTGTCACGTCTTTGCAATAACATCAGATTCGACTTTTATTGAGAGGATATACAATGAAGCCATGTTGCAGGGTCGTTCAAGGTATTATCTCGTGGACGATTTTGATAAAAAAACGGTTGAGAAGATATTAAGAGAAAAGGGTTTTAGTGACAAAGAGATTGACATTGTATGGCATTATTTTGGAGGTAAGCCTATATATCTTATTGAAGCTATACAGGCGAAAAGGATAGGCAGGAGTATTAGAGAATTATGCGAGGAATTTTACAGGTTGAGGAGGAGGCAGGTATTGGATTTATTATATAAATTGGAGGAAGAGGATAGAAACCTTTTTAATAAGGTGATAAAATTTTTGGAAGGATTTAAAATCAAGGACAAAATCGAATATAAAAGGATTTCAAAGGAATTGTCCTGGCTAATCAACAATAACATCCTCTTCCTAGACCCTGCTAACGAAATTATCAAACCTCAATCCCACCTCGAACTACTCGCCATAAGAGAT